>JBGTHR010000349.1:0-2824 GCA_041746095.1 Gammaproteobacteria bacterium
TGATCAGCAAACTGTGAGAACGTAGTCTCCAGCATATCGCCCTGCTTTAGCCGTTCCACCTCCTCTTCTGTAACCTTCTCCTGTGTGAGGACACTGCCCATAAGTCCGCCGATGAGCGTGAATCGCCGCCACCAGGGAACGTTGCGGTAAATGCGTTTGAGGGTGACTCCAATCTCCCTGTCGATCAACAGGATGGGCAAGCCGGCAGAACGGGCATAATCGACTGCCGCACGCATCTCGGCGCCAGGATCTATACCGAACTGTTCGGCAAGCCTCTGCTGATAGGCGCCTAACGCCAAGCTTGCCGCAACCATGCTCGCTTTACCTTGACGCAATACCTGAAGAAGATCCATTCTGGTAATCGCATCCGGATCCATCAGCGCATTAAAACGGCTGGCGCACAATTCAACAGCGACAACATCGTAATTGCCGTTGTTAAGTAATTCCCTGACCTTGTCCGCACTCGCCCTGGAGATATGCGCCGTCCCAAGCAGCGTAATCAGAGTATTGTCCACACGCACATATACAACAGGCTCACGATTTTCGTCAGTGTCGACTGGCGCAGAATCAACAACATCAGGCTCGATCATGAAACTATTCCTATGGGCCGGCGTGCGGGATATATAAGCTATCTGGATCAATACTCATTGTATTTTTTATTGCTGCCACGAACCTTATCAACGGGGTAACGTTGCTCATTGATGGCTATCTTTTTCTCGGCAGACTCTATTAAATCAACATTAAGTTTGTCTGATATCCTTATAATATACAACAATATATCAGCCAACTCCATGGACACCTTCTGATGCTTCTCCGGAATCAGTTCATAACTCTGCTGCTCACTTAACCATTGAAAATGCTCAACCAGTTCAGCGGCCTCGACGATCAAGGCCATGGAAAGATTCTTGGGTGAATGAAACTGATTCCAATCGCGCCGCTGGGCAAATTCAGCCAGCTTTATTCTGAGATTTTCCAGGGAATCGCTCATGCCTGATTAGCCCCCTCGGAATCCGCGGCAAGGGCCAGATCTTTCAGAGTATCGGTATTTAGCAGTTGCTCCAGCGCCTCATCCATTCTGTTGATAACTTCATTAACCCCGGGCACATCCATAACATTATATTTATTGATATCGGGTCCCTTGCTGTCCTTTCGCACGGCATCGACTATCGATTTGATCGAAATGGCATCCAGTGCGCATGCAGGCAAATAGACGGCAGGGGCAGCATCTGTTCTGACCAACAACCTGGCGTTCTCAATAGCAGACAGCACCGCCTGAATCGCCTGTTTTGGCACTCTCAGGCTTTCGGCAAAACGCTCTTCAGTCCAGCCAGCGCCATGCCGGTAGTAGTCGCGTCCGATCAATGTCATGATCTGCAGCGCAAGCTTTTCTTTCTGTTGGTGACTCAGCATAAATTCACTGCGCTTGGCGAGTAGAAACTCGGGGTTTTGCACATAAAAGGCCACACTTGAACCTACCAGCAATATCAGCCAGCTGAGATTCAGCCACAGCATGAATACCAGCGCAATAGCGAAACTGGAATAGATGGCCGTGTACTGCGAGGAAGTCGCGACAAAGTGTGCGAACAGCCAGCCTAGCGATTCCCACAATACGCCTGCGGTAACTCCACCCGCCAACGCGGCATAGAGCTTTACACGCGTATTCGGTATGAAAACATAGAGAAAGGTAAACGCCGCAATGATCAGCAGGTAGGGAGCAAGCCGAGTGAGTACAGCAAAAGCTGTTCCAAATGGTTCCACAGCGATAATTTGCTGGACCACCGTGTTACTGGTGAGTGTCGCCGTCAGCCCCAATGCGGAAACCACGAGTACCGGTCCGACCATTAGTACACTAAGGTAGCTGCTGAAACGCTGTGCAAGCGAACGGCTCTGATCAACATGCCAGACGTAGTTAAATGCGGACTCCACTTTCTGAATAAGACTCACAACGGTGATAAACAGAAAGATAAGCGCCACAGTGCCCAGCGCACCGACATTTACATTATCGACAAACTGAATAATGATGCCACTGAGTGTATTTTCTCCATCACCCAGATCCTGGAAAATATTGTGTAAAAAAGGCTCTATCTGATTGTGTACTCCAAAGGCCTTGAGCACCGAGAAGCTGACGGCAATCAGTGGCACAAAAGACAGTATCGTGGTGAATACCAGGCTCATCGCCCTGAGTGTCAACTCGCCACTGATCAGATCCTCGATGACTGCAATGACTATCCTCAGCGCTCTCAGCGGCCAGGACTTCCAGCCAGGTAACTGTTTGAGATCCTTGCCCCAGACCTGGGCTTCAAACCGCCCTTGAATGTCACTGATATGCATAATTCAAATCCTTACGCCTTGTTGTTGTACATGCTATCTTTCCAGCAGAATGGCTGCAGCCGTGGCGCCCGCGCCACAGATACTGATCAAGCCATAGGATGCCTGGCGTCGTTGCATCTCATTGGCAAGTGTAATCGCGATGCGTATACCTGTCGCCGCAAACGGATGGCCAATCGCTATGGAACCGCCCAGCGGATTGATTCGTTCAGGTGCTATATCGCCGATGGCGGGTTCTTTCCAACCCTGGCTCCAAGCCTGCAGATTACAGGCGATCTGGCCGCCAAAGGCCTCATGCATCTCTACGATGTCAATGTCCGCCAGTGTCAGTCCGTGTCTGGCGAGCAGGCGAGGAACGGCCACCGCTGGTCCCATCAGCAAACCCTCGGCCGGATCGATACTGGCAAATTCAAAATCCCTGATATAGGCCAGTGGTTCGATCTTCATTTTCTCGGCTTGCGATTCGGACATTAACAGCATACTCGCTGCGCCATCA
>JBGTHR010000350.1:0-3284 GCA_041746095.1 Gammaproteobacteria bacterium
TAAGGCAATACTTACAACTCTGGACCTCAGTACACATGTCCTGAATGATCTGTCTTTGTGGACCCGCCTTCATAACTCGCTCCGCTATTATCATGATCATTGCCAGTAGCTCCTCCATAACCCTGTGCCTGCTCATCACCGCCATGATGGCCGCCCTTGCCCTTTGCATTTACCTTAAGTGTCTGGAATTCATCGGCTGTCATTTCAGGTGGTTGTTGTATAAGCGCAACGATGGACCATAAATCTGTATCGCTGTGCGTCTTCCTTAACCCATGGAATGCTGGCCTTCCTTAGATGCGGGATCAGCAGGACTGATGCCGGGGTCGATACCATCATGTCTCAGCTCATCGCTGCTCGCCAGTTTGGCTACCGTACCTTCAGGATAGTCATACCAGCCCAGGTCTTCATCGTAACTGGCGAGATTTTCGCGTACCTTGAGGATGGTGAACATGCCGCCCATAGTGATGTAATCAAACGGGCCTTTTGCGCCCACCATGGGAATGCTGTTATCCGGCACCTGCATATGTCCGCTCTCGACATGCAGGCCATGATCGCCCATACCGTCAGTACCCATCGTCATGTAGGCAGGCAGGAGTGAGTTCACCTTCTTGTTCAGATCGCCGGGCTTGACGCCCACCATGTTGGGGATCTCATGCCCCATCTGGTTCATCACATGATGTGTCATATGACAATGCATCGCCCAATCGCCGGGCGCATCGGCAATAAATTCGATATCGCGCGTCTGTCCGACGGCCACCAAAACGCTAGTCTCCGGACGCTGCGCAGAGAGTTGAATGCGCCCGCCATCGGTGGCAGTGATTCGAAAATGATAGCCATGCAGGTGAATCGGATGGTGATCCATCGCGCCCAGATTGCCGAAACGAATCCGCACTCGGTCATTCTTCTTCACGACAAGGGATTCTGTACCAGGAAAACATTTGGCATTCATGGTCAGCACATTGAAATCCGACATTTCCAGAGTATTCGGCCTGGAAGTGCCAGGATCGATACGCCATTCACTGAGCATGATGGCAAAGTCGCGATCCACTCTATCCTCCGGTCTGGGATTACGCGGATGGATGATGAACATGCCAATAAGACCCATGCCCATCTGCGTCATCTCATCATGATGCGAGTGATACATAAAGGTGCCATGCTGGCGTAATGTGAATTCATACTTGAAGGTTTCACCTGATTTGATCGCGCGCTGATTGAGTCCACCTACACCGTCCATGCCGTTAGGAAGATAGATGCCATGCCAATGAGTCGTCGTTGGCGCCTCGATCCTGTTGGTGACATAGATGCGCACACGATCGCCTTCAACCGCCTCGATCGTGGTGGCATTGACGCGTCCATTGTAGCCCCAGCATTTTGCCTTGAGTCCTGGCGCAAACTCGTGATCGATGTCCTCTACAATCAGATGAAATACCTTCACGCCATCGATGATTTTCCACGGCAGTGCTCCACCCGCCGGAGTGACCACAGGTTTATAGTCCTGACCGGGCGTACCAGGTGATTTTGGTTCGACATCAAGCGGGCCGCCGCTGTAGGACTCTTCCCATTGCGTCCTGGAGTCTGCGGCTGTAACCGATGTTGAGTAGGCTAGTGCAGTTGCACCGCCTGCCAAAGTAGCACCTGTCGTTAAAAATTGGCGTCGTGTCGTCATGTCTGTTCTCCTATGCTTATTCACCTAGAATATTGATTGCTTCGATATCAGGAATGCCGGCATCACCGAAATCGGTCAGACGGCCATTAAGAATCTGTTCAAGTTGCGTACGGGCCAGCCAGTAATCACGGAATGTGATGATGTACTGCATCCCTGCATTAATCTGCTGTCGCTCGGCCATGAGAAGATCAAAAACACCAATCTGGCCGGCGTTATACTGAAGCTGAGATTCGCCGACGATTTGCGTGCGCAGGGGCAAGGCGATACGTTCCCAGTGGTGTGTGCGTTCCCGCGCATTTCTGACCAACTGCTGAGCAGTTCGAACCGCTGAGCGTATTTCAACGGCCTGGGCATAGTAATTTTGCCGCGCTCGGCGCAGATCAGAACTTGCCGCACGTGATCGGCCCTGGCCCTGATCGAACAGGGGAATGGGCAGAGAGAGCGTCGGGCCCACATCCCACTCGCCACCGTCACGCTCGGAACCGACACCGGTTTCAGCATCCGGTATCAGAGCCGATACATCACTCAGGCCCAGGCGTCTTGCCGCACTCTCAATCTGGCGTTTATGAATGTCGAGATCCAGACTGGCGGCAACGGCACGCCGTTCCAGATCAGAGGTATCCAACGATTCATCGGGAATCTTGTGCAGACGTTCAACGATCTTCCATTGTGTATTCTGACCCCACAGACCCATCAGGCTGGTTAAGCGCTCACGATTCCGTGCCAGAATGGCCTCGGCCCGCGCCAGCGCCAGGCGGATCTCCTGATAAAATGATTGCTGCCTATGCAACTCGAGTGCCTTGATATTACCGGCGTCATATAACCTTTCCGCTGCATACGCCGACGCCTCAGTCGCATCAACCACCTGACTCAACAACTCGCCAAGTTGCTGATCAGCCTGTACCTGATAGAATGCCAGCTTGACGCGCGCAGCCATGTCCAATACCTGGCCCGTGACTTCGAGCTTGACGGCCTCGAAATTAGCTGTAGCAATCCCCTTACGCAATGGTAGATATAGAATGCTGAGAAAATCCTGCGCAAGACCGAAATCGAGACGCGGCGAAGCGCCGGATAAAGTAAAAAAAACACCACCATCGAATATTGGATTACGCAATAGCCCAGCCTGCACCAGATCCGCCTGCGCCAATCCAAGGTCTTCATAAGTGGCCTGCAGGCGCCGGTTATTCACCAGGGCAATCTGCACCGCGCCTTCTGCAGTCAAGGGTTTAGCCAGTGTCTTGTCTATGGTATCGTGCACCTCTTGATCTTCTTCAGTCCCCTGGTTCCAATAGACCTTGTTGCCGGTGCGCTGGGTAATTTGAGACTGTACGTCATTAAATCCGGCATCTTGCGGAATGGAAGCACAACCCGCCAAGCCAAGAATAACCAGAATGGTCAGTAGTGGTTTTACTCTATTTTTATTGTCATTCATTAACCCTCTTCTCGTATATTTCTGTGAATGCCTGCAGACCATCATCGCCAATGGCTGAGCCAATGAGTGTGAAATTTCAACCGTCTTATGCGTCATCTCAATGGCCTCCATGATTCATTCCCGGCATGGTGTCATTATTTTCAGTATCAACTGATGGCGCATTAGACGGCTGTGAGTCAGACTCAT
>JBGTHR010000351.1:0-3623 GCA_041746095.1 Gammaproteobacteria bacterium
GGCAAGATGAGCGATGTCGAAGAACTTGAGACCATAGGTAAGATTCAACAGGTCAAGGGTGCTGCAAAAAAGACCAAAGGAGATGTCAAAGAGAAATTCGGTAAATAGAAAGTAAAATGGCATAAATACTTCCTGATCCGGGCATTGTGTCCGAATAATTTCGGACGATCTGTTTGCGCGCTTGTCGCGCCTATGCTAGATTTCAGCCCGTCATTGGGGAGTAGCTTACTGTCGAAAGTCGACAGGGCTTACGTCAACATACTTGGTCGGCAGACCATGGCGTAAGCGGCTTCTGAGCCTAGCAAGACCTTTGACCACACTGCTTCCGGACTGGTCTGGGGGTTATTTGGTCAAGTCTTGTTCAGGCCAGGGAGCAATAAAGTGGAAGCTTTTCTCATCTCGACTGGTATCGTCGCCCTCGCCGAAATCGGCGATAAAACACAATTATTAGCCTTCATCCTGGCAGCACGCTTTCGCAATCCATTGCCGATTATCCTCGGCATTCTCGTTGCAACACTCCTGAACCATGGTCTGGCAGGCGCCCTGGGCTCGTGGATTACATCGCAACTTGCCCCGGAAACCCTTCGCTGGGTACTTGGAGTTTCGTTCATTGCCATGGCTGCTTGGGTGTTAGTGCCGGACAAACTGGATGTGTCTAATGCCAGCACCACCCGTTTCGGAGTATTCGGGGCTACACTGGTTACATTTTTCCTCGCTGAGATCGGCGACAAAACTCAAATTGCTACCATAGCCCTTGCGGCTCAATATCATACACTTGTCGCAGTAGTGCTCGGCACCACCCTGGGAATGATGCTCGCTAACGTCCCGGCAGTGCTGCTCGGCGAGCGCATCGCGCATAAAATTCCGGTAAAGTTGGTACATGGTCTAGCAGCAGCAATATTTGCAACGCTCGGAGTGGCTACTTTGCTCGGTGCTGGCAGCCGGCTCGGAATCTGACCACCGGAGATCGAGTCTAGCCGCAGAACACCCTGACTGACATCAATCAAATCGCGGGCATGACTGATAAGTATGCTTATCAAGCAGCGTCAGCTATCCTTGCCAATACAAGTTACTAAGAACTACGGGAAGGCGTTGGCGCCTAATAATTCATTCAAACCGAACCTGTTTCGCGGGTCAGCTTAATTGAGGTGTAAGCAATATCATTTTCTAACCTTCAAGAAAGGTCAAAGTAATGTTCGACGTTAAGAAATATGTTGTCTTTGGAAAATATCAATATTTTATACTCAGTATTCTGCTTTCTATGAATGTAATCGCTTACTCAAAGAATGTAACCGTTGAAGATGGAGCAACCACTATGAAGACTATTACAAGCCCAACGTCCAATTTTTACGAGTGGGTGAATAGTGACTGGTTACACGCTACGGCAATCCCGCTAGATAAACCTGGTATTAATAATTTCATACTCATAAAAAATAAGGTAACAACGGATATTGAAGATCTGTTGATTACATTAGATCAAAAGCAGGAAAAATCGCCGGCAGAACAGAAAATCTCAATTATCCATGACGCATATATGGATGTTGAGAAAAGAAATACATTGGGTATTTCGCCTTTATTGCCGGAGTTGAAGAAAATTAACAGCGCAAAAAATCATGATGATATTGCCGTATTGTTTTCTCATATGCAAAATCTCGGTGTTGCATCCCCACTGGTCTACGATGTATCAACGGATTTTAAAAATTCAGAACACTATATCGTCTTTGTTAGTCAGGCAGGTCTGGGGATCGAACGCGAAAGCTATTTAGGCAACGACGAACGCTCGAAAAATATTCGCAAATATTATCAGGAAGCCGTACAAAAACTGTTTAAGCTGGCTTCGATAGACAACGCTGACGAAAAAGCAAAAAACGTTTTAGAGCTGGAATCAGGCCTGGCAAAAATCCAGTGGAGTAATGTCGAAAATCGCAATATTGATAAAATCTACAATGTCGCTGATTTTAAAGGCCTGAAATCAAAACTAGGCCATCTTAATATCGATCAGCAGCTGACTGAACTCGGCATGCCAACAAACTATCCGTTTAACGTGATGCAACCGACCTATGTTGAGGCATTCAATCAATTCTTTGTTGCTCAGGATGTGCAGACCTGGAAAGCGTACCTGAAGGCCAGGCTCTTACTTTCCTATGGCAAGTTACTGGACAAGGACTTCAAGGCATCCATCGTTAATTACGAAATGCAACGGGGTTTATACGACATTGAGGAGCCATTAACAAAGCAGGCCGTCAATTACCTGAATAGCAATGTAGGCATGTTGGTTGGTAAAACCTATATTGAGAACAGGTTCGATGAGGACGTCAAAACAACACTGGAAGTAATTATTAACAACATTGCTGATGAATATCGTATTGCCATCAATGAATCTTCCAGAATGACAATGGAGACTAAAAGCAAGGCGCTGGAAAAGCTTGACAAGATCACGTTCAAGATTGGCTACCCGGATAAATGGCAGGATTATTCGTCCCTTGAACCAGCAGCCGGTGATCTGGTTGGAAACCACAAACAAATTCAGCGTTATGAACAAACCCGCAACATCGACAAGCTGGGCAAACCCATTGACAAGAACGATTGGGGATATCCGCCACAAGACGTAAATGCCTTCTATAATCCTACGGATAATTCATTTGTTTTGCTGGCGGGTATTCTTCATTCACCATTCTTCACGCCAAAAGGCGCCGATGCCGAACATTATGGAGGAATCGGCTTTGTCATCGGCCACGAAATCGGCCACGCGTTTGATGATCAGGGCAGCCGTTTTGACAGTAACGGTAATGTAGTCAACTGGTGGTCCAGGGAAGATACCGTCGCATTTGACAAGATCAAAAATGCGCTGATTGAACAAGCTGATAACTACGAGATACTGCCTGGAATACATTTGAAGGGTGAGCTTGAAATTGGCGAAATTATTGGCGATTTGAGCGGTGCAGAGATATCACTGCGCGCATATCAAAAAATAGCTCATGCCAAAAATATTGATGAAGAACAGGCGTATCAGGACTATTTCAAACAGCTTGCCAAAACCTGGCGCGATAAGCTAAGAAACGATTACAGGTTACTGCTTATCGATATTGATCCACATCCACCATCGGAGTTTCGCGCTAATGGCATTGTGAAAAATTTTGATCAATTCCATTCGGTATACAACACCAAACCCGGTGATGCCATGTACTTGCCCGCCGATCAACGTGTGAACATGTGGTAAATAATTGTCAGGGTGAACGAGTTCTTTGCTAACGATGCACTGCCCTCTGGGAATTTTTACCCTGTGCTCCAGAATTGCTGGTGAGTAGAGTGTGAGGAGTCAAATACTCAGAATGGGCGGTCACGGATAAAGTATTCTAATAGACCGTGCATCTTCACCTGACATTGCTATCTAAATTATGAACACGCTAGAATCCGTGAAGGACAAAGGCCGTGAGTACCATAGGAAATAGAGCGTATTCATTTCTCGCTGTTTCAGGGGAAATTAGTCATCTATCCTGATACGTCAGCCGACGTTCAGGAGGATTTACTATAAATAGTGAGGAGTTAATTATGGAAAAATATCTAGGTGTTCCATTATTATTTATCGGCATGGTGCTGATATTAAATGCCGCCTGGCTTCA
>JBGTHR010000352.1:0-1815 GCA_041746095.1 Gammaproteobacteria bacterium
AACCAGGGCCAAGCTACTCGCAAATCTTGATGAAAAAGATATGGTAGTGTTTTCGCCGGATAAAACTGAGCACACTATTACCGTGTTTACGGATACCGATTGCACGTACTGCCGGAAACTGCACTCCGAGATAGCGCAATTTAATTCAAACGGTATTAAAGTCAGATATTTATGGTTTCCACGCGCCGGGCCTAATTCCGATGCATTTGATACTGCCATTAGTGTATGGTGTTCCAAGGACCGCAATGCTGCCATGGATAAGGCCAAAGCGGGTGGTAACGTTGAGAAAGCGAGCTGCGATAACCCTGTACTTGAACAATACCAGTTGGGGCAAAAGGTAGGTGTTAGAGGCACGCCGGCTATTGTTCTCGAAAATGGCGAACTGGTTACCGGCTACCGATCCGCCAAGCAGATCGCTGAGCTGTATAGTCAGAAGACTGTTGAGTAAGCTTACTCACACAGATATTTGCGCTACTTGCCAGAGTCGATTGTGACCCTCGGGCTTTCGTATCTAATACAGTATGCTTGAAAGTTTTGCGCGATAGTGGCTCACTATCTCACCACTGCCACCCATCATATCGAAGATGGACAGCAGGCCTTTGCGTCCCGCATCCTCATGAAATGACCGGTCTCTCCGCATGATCTCAAGCAGCTGTTCCATGGCGGCTTCATAATCGCCATTAATGACATTACATGCACTAAGCTCATAACGCGCCTGAAGATTATCGGGGTTGTTCTGGATCATTTTCTGGAGCGCATTGATATCGCGATCTGTCATCGCTACCTGTGCAAATTCAAGTTCCGCCATTAACTTTTTTGCCTCAGAAGATATGCCGACGTCGACAGGCATCGAGTTGAGGATTTGCCGGGCAGAATCGTATTGCTTCGCACGGATCATAATTCTCGCTTGATCGAGCCTTACAGGAAAGTGATCCGGTTCCATCTCAGCGGCCTGTCTTAACAGATCCAGAGCCATGTCATAATTACCCTGATCTGAAACCTCCAGTGCCTGTATTCTCAATTTATCGGAAACGCGTTCCAAATATTTATCAATGATGTGTCGTAAAGATGCCTCAGGTTGCGCACCCAGAAACTCATCAACGATTTCGCCATTTCTGAAGATCTTTACCGTGGGGAGGCTGCGCACACCGAAACGTGCGGCGAGCGCCTGTTGCTCATCAGTATTCACCTTGGCCAGTAGAAACTTGCCATGATAATCGTTAGTCAGTTTAACAAGCACAGGCATCAGCATTTGACATGGGCCGCACCACTCAGCCCAGAAATCGACCAGCACAGGTACCTGATGTGAGGCTTGCAACACTTCCTGATCGAAAGTTGTATCTGTAACGTTTTTAACAAAAGCAGAATCTGACATTTCATTTCATCCTGGAATTGAATCACTTGCGATATTGTAGATAATTTTAGCTGGGCTCCGGCGCTGATGAATTCAGCCCGCCACTGCATTGAATAGCCAGTATTATACCCTCGTCAGCCATAATCGTTTTAAGCGATGTTGTGATTTATGGGCTGCTTAGACAGGCTATTTGATCACTTCATGTAGATAAGTCATCAACATGAGGCATTCATGTAGACTAAAGTTCGTTTGCGAGGGTTAAATTAGCGAATGTGTGAAGAAAAGGTATCGTCATTGATCGTCTGCCATAGGATGCCGTGAAACCATTAATCTCATCTTATGTCGTTGTAGTGATTTATGCTCTACAAAGCCCCTCAACTCAGGTGCTGGAATCCATATCAGATATTTCATTCGGGATTGATTAATACAACAATATATTGTGGTTATAATTACGATACTAC
>JBGTHR010000353.1:0-3080 GCA_041746095.1 Gammaproteobacteria bacterium
GGCCTTGGTAATTTTGACCTTGAGATCGTACCAGGCCGCCTGTCCTGTAATGGGATCAGAATTGGTAATGTGACGGGCATTTTTTGCAGAAGGTAATACTTCCGAGATAAGGTGATTCATTAGAAAACCCTGCTGGGATTCAGGTGCATCTTGCGTCAGCCCCCAGGTGCCCTTGCGTTTGCCAATGGCGTTCCAGGTCCAGGCAGTATCCGGTTGAGTGCCCTCAATAAGCCGGATACGCGCCCGCACTTTGCCGTTGTGCGATTCCAGCCAGACCCAGTCTTCATCCTTGAGATGCATCTCTGTGGCGCGTGCCCGATTGAGATACAGGTAGTTTGAAGACATGATTTGCCGCAGCCAGGCATTTTGCGAATCCCACGAGTGATATTGCATCATCGGCCGTTGCGTCACCGCAAAAAATGGGTAATGTTCTGTGTCGATGTGTATCTGTTCCAGGGGTGGGTACCAGATGGGCAACGGATCGAAATAGGTGCTAAGGCGATGCTTGTCAATTGGATCATTCGGCATTGGTCCATCATACAAACCTTGACCGGCAAGGCGGAATCGTTGCAGCGGCTCAGAATATAATTGCATCAGGATTGGTTCTTCAGTATCCCGAATAAAATTCAGATTCTTGGCAAGATCCAGATAGCCTTTATTGGCAAATTTATAAAACTGCGCCGACATGGGGAGTTCATATTTGTAATAACAGCCATTTTCGATATAGCGCTCCCATTGGTCCGGGTTGGGTTCGCCTTTCAGATCCTTGCTGCCATCATGTCCACGCCAGCCCGCCAGGGTTCCAATACCAGGGGCCTTCTCAAAATTCACTACAAAGTCCTTGTAGTCACTGTATTTCGGTGAGCCATCATCAGTTATAAATTTTGGAAACTTAAGTCGACTCGCCAGTTCGATCATCACATCCTGCCAGGGCCGTACATTTCTGTCCGCTTGAAGTACGGGTGCGCGAATGGAGTCAACGATGGCATCCGGTTCAGTCGGTGGTCTGTCCAGCAGGGAGAGACAGTCATGACGTTCAAGGTAGGTGGTATCTGGCAATACCAGATCCGCGCAGCTTACTATCTCGGAATCAAACGCGTCGACCACGACCAGAAATGGCAGCTTGTATTCTCCGTCAGTGTTTTTCTCGCGTAGCTGTTCCAGCACCGAGTTCGCATTCATGGAGGAATTCCATGACAGATTTGCCATGAAAAGCATCAGGGTATCGATGGGGTAGGGGTCGCCGTTCACCGCATTGGTGATCACCATGTGCAGCATGCCATGATTGGCCAGCGGGGCCTCCCATGAAAAGGCCTTGTCTATGCGTAGAGGCCGCCCTTCGCTGTCAATGACCAGATGTTCAGGCGCGGTGGGAAATCCCAGTGGATTGCCTTCCAGCGGCGTATGAGGGGCCATCTCCTGGGCGGGTTTATTGCTCGGTGGAATACGCTTTGGATACGGTGGCTTGGATCGATGTCCACCAGGACAATCCACTGTCCCCAGTAATACCTGTAAGAGATGGATCGCGCGACAGGTCTGGAAGCCATTGGAATGCGCGGAAATTCCACGCATGGCGTGCATGGAGACGGGTCTCCCAATATATTTATCATGAGTGCGTCCAGCCCAGTCAGTCCATTGGCACTCAATCTCAATACTCTCGTTAAACGCCACATGCGCCATCTCTAATGCGAGCTTCTCGATGCGCTCAGCAGAAACACCGCAAATCCTGGCGGCGTTTTCGGGCGCATACTCAGCATCAAGATATTTTTCCAGAATCAGGGTCATGACGGTTTTGACCACAGCTCCATCGTCATCCGTATATTCCTTAACAAGCGCGGGCTTTACACAGGCCTGCGTGCCATCCACCAGCGCATCCGCTTCAATATCCCATACCATCTGCCTGCCAAAGCGCCAGCCCTCGGGCGTATTTTCTTTTTTATAAATCATCAGCCCGTCACCGATTTCGCCTGGTTTCTGCTTAACCAGATGCGGCGCATTGGTATATTTGACCAGAAACTCATGATCAATCAGATCATGGCTGAGCAGCACATGCACCATTGACAGTGCCAGCATGCCATCCGTGCCTGGTCGTATCGGTATCCACTCATCCGCGATAGCTGAGTATCCCGTTTGTACTGGGTTGATAGATAGAAACTTGCCACCGCGACGCTTGACTTTCTGTATACCTATCTTGAGGGGATTGGATGCATGATCTTCCGCCACACCCCATAGCATGAAATATTTGGTGCGTTCAAAGTCTGCATCGCCGAATTCCCAGAAGGAATGACCAACCGTATAGAGCCCGCCTGCGGCCATATTCACTGAACAAAAACCACCGTGTGCAGCCCAGTTGATCGTGCCAAACTGCATGGCCCATAGTCCGGTGAAGGACTGAAGTTGGTCCCTGCCGGTAAAGAACGCGAGTTTTTTAGGATCGGTCGCGCGAATCTTTTCCAGCCGGTAGGTAAGCATCTCCAAAGCCTCTTCCCAGGAGATCTCCTCAAATTCACTTATACCACGTTCACTGCCTTGCTTGCGGCGCAGTGGATTGCGAAGTTTTGCCGGAGAACGTTGCTTCATCGCACCAGCAGCCCCCTTGGCGCACAGGACGCCCTTGTTCACTGGATGATCGGAATTGCCCTGAATAAACCGTATATTTCCGTCTTCCAGAGTTACCTTGATACCGCAACGGCAGGCGCACATATAACATGTGGTGTACTTAATTTCCTGCTTGGAATGATCCTCGAACGGTGGCAGCTTATCAGCGGATGATGGAATTTCTTTGAATGCGCTCATAGGTTACTTGGATTTATGCTTTTATGGGAATGCAATAAATTGCTGTGCACTTAGAGGCGACATTTGCAGAGTGTACATGAGTCAATTAGAAATTTATTCAATTGCATTACTTCGAGGTAGCAAAATCGACGCCAATTTTTAACCTGTATATATTACTGACATTAACAAGAATAACTTGTTGATATGCACAATATGGTGGTTTTGAACGACCACCAAAAGTTGGCATGCATTGAGAGCTCTTCAGGGGTTTATATTTTTAACTGGTGTCATGTTTGGTAATAGCA
>JBGTHR010000354.1:0-2331 GCA_041746095.1 Gammaproteobacteria bacterium
TGCTTTCAACCTGATCCACGATATTGCTGTCAGTTATTGCCCGAACACTACATATGTGCGTCTACTGCTTCAGACGATTTTCAATACTCCGCAATAATTCGATTACTTTTCAAAGATATGCGAATAGAATGTCTGAATGGACATCCACTTCAGCAAGATGCACGGTCTGGGCAATGATTTTGTTGTCATCGACGCGATACGTCAGCCAATAAGCCTTAATCCGGATCAAATTCGTACACTTTCAAACCGGCGGCTGGGCGTCGGCTGTGATCAGGTGCTGATTCTGGAGGCCACCAGCCATCCCGATGCGGATTTCCGCTACAGAATCTTCAACGCCGATGGCAATGAGGTGGAACAATGTGGCAATGGCGCACGGTGCTTTGCACACTTCCTCCGTACCGAGGGGCTGAGTCTAAGCGATTACATTCGAGTAGAGACCCTGTCCGGCATCATTGAGATGAGCATTCAAGACAATGGCCATGTAACCGTGGATATGGGCAATCCCATCCTTGACCCGGAACGCATTCCGTTTGCTGCAGAGGCCGAAGCGCTCACTTATGAGGTCGATACGGGTGAAGAGCGAGTTGAGTTGAGTGCGGTCTCGATGGGTAATCCACATGCTGTGTTAGTTGTTCATGATATAGATACGGCGGAAGTCGCCAGACTGGGCGCACGCCTGGAAACGCATGAGCGTTTCCCCAGCCGGGTGAATGTAGGTTTCATGCAGATCGTTGACACAGGACACATTCGACTGCGGGTTTACGAGCGCGGTGTGGGCGAAACACTTGCCTGCGGCAGCGGCGCCTGTGCCGCCGTTGTGGCTGGCAGGTTAAGAGGATTGCTGGATACGCGTGTGAATGTTGATCTCCCGGGCGGGCGCCTTGTGGTAAGCTGGGCGCATATGCAGGATACCGTAACCATGACCGGCCCGGCGATTTGTGTCTTCAAGGGCAGCATCCAGCTATGAAAGGCCCAGGAAAACCAGACGCCGTTGCTGAGGAATTATCAGACGCAACCGTTCTCGATTTACTGCGCGCCAATCCGGATTTTTTTGTACGTCATCCAGATGTGCTGGACAGCCTGCGAATTCCGCATGATTCAGGGGCTGCGATCTCCCTGATTGAGTACCAGGTAGAACGGCTACGCGGCAAAAATCTTGAGTTACAGAATCAGCTGCAGTCACTCATACAGATTGCTCGTCAAAACGAGGATCTCAGCAAACGATTACACCGGCTGGCGCTGGCTTTAATGGAAGCCGATAGCCTGGTTGATGTGTTGTCGACTGCGGTAGATGTGCTGCGTGATGAATTCCCAACGACAAAGGCAATCATCCGGCTGTTTCCTCAACGTCTCACGGACAACCAGGCAGTCACTCACCTGTTTGACGATTCCACCGATCTCTCTGCGCTGGACGAACTGTTCAAAAATAATCAGCCTGTCAGTGGCGTTATCGATAATATTCGCAAAAAATTAGCCTTTGATGGCCAGCATAAAGACATCGCATCCGCCGTACTTATCCCGCTGGCCGATACGGAAAAGCTCGGGCTGCTGGCCATGGGCAGTCATGAGGCCGATCGATTCCGCAGTGGAGTTGGCACTCTCTTCCCCGCCGCGCTGGGTGAGATGCTAAGTCAGGCCATTCGAATTCGCCTTTAACCTGAACGACGCACGTGCCGCCTGATTGCTCGGAATGGGGTGGTGTATTTCTGCATCACATCTCACAGATCAGGCGATATTCGCCCAATACTATCAGCGGCTATCGGCATGATATAGCCCGGTTCAGCGTGTATCTCGAAGAAAATAAAATTCACGATTGGCGCTCGGTAAGTACAAACACCATGCGTGCATACTCCGCCAAGCTGAACCGCAGCGGACTATCCAGCAAAAGTATTCAAAGAGCGCTTTCCACGTTGCGTTCGTTTTATCGATTTCTGCTGAGCGAAAGGTGGGTTGACTCCAATCCCGTACTGGATGTGCGCGCACCTAAAGCCGCACGCAAACTGCCTGCGGTGCTGGATGTGGATCAGGTCAGCCGTCTCATGTCCGCCACCGAAACCGAGCCCTTGATGCTGCGTGACCAGGCCATGCTGGAGCTGACCTACTCCTGTGGCCTACGGCTGGCGGAACTGACCTCTGTGAATATTCTTGATATCGACCTTGAAGAAGCGCAGATACGAGTCACGGGTAAAGGCGACAAGACCCGGCAGCTCCCAGTGGGCAGCAAGGCTGTGGAATCCCTGAAATTATGGTTGCAAGTGCGCAATCAGCTCGCCGCTGAAGATGAGTTCAGTCTGTTCGTCAGCCGCACAGGAAGACGACTCTCCGCCCGCG
>JBGTHR010000355.1:0-2371 GCA_041746095.1 Gammaproteobacteria bacterium
AACCGGTCCAAAGATCTCTTGCGTACTGACTTTACTATTCTCTGCAGGATTGAGTAATACGGTACAGGCGTATTCCGCACCGGATAACCTTTTACCGCCAGTGACCAGAGTGGCGCCCTGCTCGATGGCCTCATTCACCCATTCTTCAATACGATTCGTTTCGGCGTGACGAATTAAAGGCCCGACATCAGTATCTGCAGAAGTTGGGTCGCCAATCGTCATGCCATCGGCCAACCGGGCAAGTCGTGAGATGAGTTCTTCAGCAATGCTGGAATGCACAAATACGCGCTGCACGGAAACGCACACCTGGCCTGCATGATAAAAGCCGCCTTTGGCAATCAGCGGCAGGCAGTCATCCAGGTCCGCATCTTCCGATACAATTACTGGCGCAACACCGCCATGTTCCAGTGAGCAACGCGCACCCGCCGTGATTTTTGAACGCAGCATCCAGCCTACCTTGGCGCTGCCTATAAAACTGAAGAAGCCGACGCGCTCATCGGTTGCCAGTTGAGTCGTGACATCCAGATTTTCGGTTATCACCGGGATGCAGTATTCCGCTGCAAGCCCAGCCTCGCGCAGAATCTCCACCAGGGCAAAACAGGAAAGCGGGGTATCTCCTGCAGGTTTTACGATCACCGGACACCCAGAAGCAATTGCTGGTCCTATCTGATGCACAATCAGATTGACAGGATGATTAAATGCGCTAAAGGCCAGCACCACTCCAATCGGTTCACTATGCGTCATGGCGAGCCGGTTGGCGGATGCGGCATTCAGATTCATCGGTATCTCTCTGCCACCCTCGGTGCGCAGGCATTCCACACAACTTCGCATGCTATCAATGGCGCGTGCGACTTCAACACGTGAATCTTTAAGCGGTTTACCGCCTTCGTGCGCGGCCAGAAACGCCAACGATTCCGCACGCTGCTGCATGATCTCCGCAGCCTTGTTCAACACCTTTATGCGTTTTTCTGGAGGCAACCAGCGATTTTTATCCCGGAATATGTCATAGGCAATTTGCATCGCCTTATCAGCGCCGCTGCTGTCGGTGACAGATACCTCTCCAATGATTTCGCCATTCCAGGGTGCAGTGACTGCATGACGTTTACCGTTATCCTGAGTGCCCGGCACTGGCATAATGAATGTAGTTGTCATTGTATGTAATCCTTAGACGGGGCAGCTCAGTTTGCCCAAAGTCTCGGTCAGCTTCATGTTCTCGGAATAATCGACCGGACAATCAATCACCACCACCGTGTTGTCGGCAATGGCCTGCTCAAGTATGGGCGCCAGCTCATTCGCTGCATTGACCCGATAACCCTTGGCGCCAAAACTCTCGGCATATTTGACGAAATCTGGATTGTTGAATTTAATGTGGCTTTCACGGCCGAATTCACGCAGCTGATGCCACTTGATCAAGCCATATTCGCCGTCATTCCAGATGAGTATGATGATGGGGGCGCCAATGCGCAGCGCGGTTTCAATCTCCTGAGAGTTCATCATGAATCCGGCATCGCCGGTCACTGTCAGCGCGGTAAGATGCGGAAAGGCAAGTTTGGCCGCGATCGCTCCCGGAACGCCGATCGCCATTGAGGCAAAGCCATTGGAGATGATGCAGGTATTAGGCACCTCGGCCGCAAACATTCTGGCCATCCACATCTTGTGGGCGCCAACATCGCTGATGACAATATCCTGCGGAGACAATACTCGGCGCAGATCAGACATTATCTTCTGCGGCTTAAGCGGAAAACCGGTATCGTCTTCATACTTGCGGAACTCATCGACTATCGTTTCACGCAGATTGCCCGTGTAAGCATACTCTTTTGGCTTAGCCAGAGCCGCGATGCGATCCAGTGCGATGCCGATATCGCCAATCACACCCGCTTCAAGGATATAGTGCTCATCGACCTCGGCATAGGTCATGTCGATATGGATGATTTTCTTTTCCTTATCCGGATGCCAGCGATTCGGTGGGTATTCGACGATATCGTAACCGATACAGATCACCACATCGGCTTTGGCGATTCCACAGGCGACATAATCATTTGCCTGCAGGCCCACTGTACCCAGACTGAGTTCATCCGAAAACGGAATGACGCCTTTAGCCATAAAGGTATTGGTGACGGCTATGTTAAGCGACTTCGCAAACCGGTACAGATTTTCGCAGGCCCTGCCTCGTATCACACCATTACCCGCAATAATCAACGGATAACGGGCGTTCGAGATGATCTCGGCGGCCTGCTCAATCTTGCTGTGCGGTGGCTCTGAAGGCGCCGGACTCTGAACCTTTAACGGACTCTTGCCCTCCACCGGCATGGCGGCAATGTTTTCCGGAAACTCGATGAATGCGCCACCCGGCTTTTCCGCCTGCGCGTCC
>JBGTHR010000356.1:0-5184 GCA_041746095.1 Gammaproteobacteria bacterium
ATGAAATGGGACTGATCCCTGCGGGCATCCGCCTGCCGCTGACCCCGTTCTCTGAGCGCTTCCATGAACAGTTACGGCAATCAATGCATGCTGCCGGTGTGCTCTAGAATGTTTCTGGCATATCGCAATGTGGCGAGAAATACAATCCTGTTTATTACACTTGCCGTGCTCAGTCTGCCTTCATGCAGTGTGATTAATCGCGCCAAGAATGCCTATACAAATAGTTCCGGCCTGCCTTCTCTGGAGGTGCCGCCTGATCTCAACGATCCCGAATGGAATGAGAGTCTGGAGATACCTGGCCAGAATGATGGACGCGTCAGTGCGGTTGCAACCACGCAAAAAGAGAAGGCTGCGGTTTTGCCCGAATTCCTTGATATGCGCATTCACCGCGAAGCAAACATTCGCTGGCTTGAAGTAGACGCGGATCCGGTATCACTGTGGCCAGCATTGCGCGAGTTCTGGGTCAACAATGGGTATGAGATCTCGGAAGACACGCCGCTGCTCGGCACTCTGGAGACTGAGTGGGCAGACAGAAAACTTGAGAACCTTACGAATTCGGAAGCATCAACTGCATCCGCCCTGAATGAGGCGCCAGATACCAGCCTGCTGTTCCGCGACAAGTTTCGTATGCGCCTTGAGAGAGAGCCCAATGCGGTCACTAACATCTTTCTGACACATCGTGGCGTGCAAAGCCAGGGACTGGATGAAGAGGGGCGCATTATCTGGACTCCACAAAATCCTGATCCAGAAATTGAAGCCGAGTTGTTGACGTTGTTGCTCGAACACCTGGGCGCAAGCCGCCAGGAAGCCGTTGCCGAGGTTCAATCACCTCTTGAGACACGCCTGGCCATTGAACTGCGTTATCTTGAGGAATTGCCAGTCTTGCTGGTGGGTGAGGATTTCAGCAGTGTCTGGCGGCGCACCGGGGCGGCCCTGGACCGCTCTGGCCTGGTTGTGGTGGATGAGGATAGAAGCCTGGGAGTCTATTACGTCAATAAAGGCGAAACCGTGGCGGAGTTTGACGAGCCAGGAGAAGATGCCGCAACAGTTGACGCTGCCCGCAAAAGCAGCAGCAGCACGTTAGCCAAGGTCAAACCGAGCTATCAGGTGCATCTGTTGCCTCAGGGTCGGCAAACTTTGATTACCGCGCATACCAACACGGATACATCGCTATCCAACGATCAGGCCAGGGATATACTCAAGCGTATTCTGGCCGCCTACAACATCAAGGAAGCGGGCGGTTGAGATTTGCCTCTTTAGGGAGTGGCAGTCGTGGCAACGCTACTCTCATTGAGGCAGGAAATACACGCATACTTCTTGATTGCGGATTTTCTGTCTCACAGACTGAGCGGCGCATGCAGGTGCTGGATACACGCCCTGAGGATCTAGACGCCATACTGATCACGCATGAACATGCCGATCACATCGGTGGCGCCGCGCGTTTATCACGCAAGTATCAATTACCGGTATGGTTGACAGCGGGGACGTTGCGCGTCTGCCCGGACCAAGGATTTTTTCAAGTGATGACAGTCAGCGCACATCAGGCTTTCAACATCAATGGAATACAGGTTTCACCGTTTCCCGTGCCACATGATGCCTGCGAACCTTGTCAGTATGTATTTTCAGATGGCAACACAAGACTCGGTGTACTGACTGATACAGGCAGCATCACGCCACATATCTGCCGTTCACTGCAGGATTGCGATGGCTTGATGCTGGAGTGTAACTACGACCCTGAATTAATGGAAAAAGGCCCGTACCCAGCCTCGTTACAGGCAAGAATTACCGGTGATTACGGGCATCTGGCAAATTTTCAGGCACAGGAATTACTGCAGCGCATTGGCCCGCTAAGGTTGCAACAGCTAGTGGCCGTGCATATTAGTGAACAGAACAATCGTCCTGAGTTGGCCAAACAGGCATTGCTGAGTAAGCCCCTGTTTTCGCCCGACATACTGACTATCGCAAGGCAGGATACAGGCTTCGCCTGGCTGCCGCTAAATCTCTAGCCGCAAGTTTTTACAGGGGTTGAGCAAAAAAGGTTGAACCACAGAAGAAAATCAGCCGAGTTTAATTGTCGAGCTGCTTGTCTCTCTCAATCAGTGCGTAAGCCGAGTGGTTGTGGATCGACTCGAAGTTTTCTGATTCCACCGTATACGCGGCAATTCTGTCGTCCTGGTTTAGTCTCACAGCGATATCCCTGACCACATCTTCAACGAACTTGGGGTTTTCATAGGCGCGTTCCGTGACATATTTCTCGTCCGGCCGCTTGAGTAGACCGAACAACTCACATGAAGCCTCTGCCTCGACCAGATCGATAAGTTCTTCCAGCCAGATAAAATCCGAGATACGCACATTCAGCGTGACGTGAGCACGCTGATTGTGGGCGCCGTAATTCGAGATATTCCTGGAGCAAGGACACAGGCTGGTTACAGGTACGACAACCTTGACATTGGTAAGCGGTAGCCCGTCGCGAATTTCACCAATGAAGGTTACATCATAATTCATCAGGCTCTCAACACCGGTGACAGGTGCGGCTTTGTTCACGAAATAAGGGAAAGTCATCTCGATGTGACCGGATTCGGCCCCTAACCGCTCAGTCATCTCAGTCAGCATATCCTTAAATGAGCGCACGCTGATCTCTCGCTCATGCATATTAAGGATCTCTACAAAGCGCGACATATGTGTGCCTTTGAAATCATGCGGCAGATTGACGTACATGTTGAAACGGGCAATTGTGTGCTGTTCACCACCGGTACGATCCATTACTCGCACAGGGTGGGTGATATCCTTGATGCCGACCTTGTTGATCGGAATCTGGCGGGTGTCATGTGTGGCTTGGGTATCCTGTATCGGCACCACGATTTTTGCTGGGAGTGAACTCATTAAATACATCCTCTAATCACGCACTGGGAGGTAATCACAGGCTGCATAATTATCGCGCACATTAGGCGTGTGATCCTAATCTGTTGTATGTTATATATTTTAATTTGACTCATGCAAGCTTTCAGGATATTACTTTAGCACTTTTTGTAGTGCAATCTCTCACAATAGGTAGGCTACTGATGGAATTTAAGATACCTGCCGCATCCAGTCCAGCCTCTTTTAACAGGTCTTCACGGCTGCCGTGATCCTGGAACTGGTCGGGCAATCCGAGGTTGAGTATAGTTAGATGGATGTCATTTTTCAGCAGGCACTCATTCACGGCGCTGCCCGCACCGCCGAGCCTGGAATTGTCTTCTACCGTAACGATTGCCTTGTGCTGTTCCGCCATTGAGATAATCATTTCTTCATCCAACGGTTTGATAAAGCGCATGTTGACTAGCGTGGCATCAAGAGTATCGGCGGCATGCAGCGCATCGTAAGCTGGAGCGCCAAACGCAAGAATGGCAATATCGCGCCCTTGCCGCATTATACTGGCCTTGCCTATCGGTAGTGTCTTAAATGCTTTTTCAACCTCGATACCCGGGCCGCTGCCCCTGGGGTAACGAACTGCAGCCGGACCATCCAGCGAAAACCCGGTGGTCAGCATTTGACGGCATTCATTTTCATCCGCCGGGGCCATGACGACCATGTTAGGAATGCATCGCAGGTAAGTCAGATCAAAACTACCGGCATGGGTTTGACCATCCGGGCCGACTACGCCCGCACGATCTATGGCAAATAGTACAGGCAGGTTTTGAATGGCAACATCATGAATCAGTTGATCATATGCCCGTTGCAGAAAGGTTGAGTAAATCGCCACCACGGGCTTTTGCCCTTCACAGGCCATACCGGCTGCCACGGTTACCGAGTGTTGTTCGGCGATCGCTACATCGAAATAGCGGTCGGAGAACTGCTGAGAAAATTTGACCAGTCCTGAACCTTCACGCATGGCGGGAGTGATGGCCATCAGGCGCTTATCCTCGGCCGCCATATCGCATATCCAGTCACTGAATACATGGGTATAGGTGACTTTTGTTGGACTCTTACTGCTGACTACACCCTTGTCTAAATCAAACTTTGGCACCGCGTGGTAACCTACCGGATCCTCTTCAGCCGGCGCATATCCCTTGCCCTTGCGCGTCACCACATGCAGTAGTCGAGGGCCCTTGTGTTCACGCAGGTTTCTCAGTGTTTTAACCAGCCCCTGCAGGTCATGCCCGTCGACCGGGCCGAAGTAATTAATGCCCAGTTCCTCGAACAGGGTTCCGGGGGCAATCATTCCCTTGACATGCTCCTCGGTGCGGCGCGCCAGCTCCCACATGGGTGGCATTTGCTGGAGTAACTTTTTACCACCCTCGCGTACGGTAGAATATACTCGGCCTGACAGGATTCGCGTCAGGTAGTTTGTCATGGCGCCGACGTTCGGCGAAATAGACATCTCGTTGTCGTTCAGGATTACCAGCAGATCGGCCTTGGTGTCACCCATGTGATTCAGCGCCTCAAAGGCCATGCCTGCAGTCATACCGCCATCACCGATGATGGCTACCGACTTGCGCTGCTCATGTGCATTGGCGGCTCCAAGCGCCATGCCAAGTGCGGCGCTTATAGAGGTGCTGGAATGACCCACGCCAAAGGTATCAAATTCGCTTTCGTTACGCTTGGGGAACGGGGCAATTCCGTCTTTTTGTCTGATAGTACGGATTCGGTCACGTCTACCCGTCAGAATCTTGTGCGGATAGCTTTGATGACCGACATCCCACACCAGTCGATCATGGGGAGTGTTATAGACATAATGCAGGGCCACAGTGAGCTCAATCGCGCCAAGTCCGGCGCCAAAGTGACCGCCACAGGCAGCTACGGATTCCAGTAGATAGCCACGTAGTTCCTTGGCGACTGCCGGAAGATCGCTCTCCGACAGTTTTCTGAGGCCTTGAGGGGATTCGATTTTATTTAATTTAGTATACGAAGGCATTACTGGTTAGCTCATCAATCTATAGTTACTGCATTATCTTGGCCTACTGGCTTGTATGCAAGCAGGCTACCAGGATGATGCAGAGAGTCGGGCCAGACAAGTTATGGACTTGCTCAATGCTCGACAGTTCCTGTTCCGTTGGAGTAATCAGCTGGGGCGCATGACAATGTAGTTAGCGATATCTCGCAACAGGCCCGCCTGCTTGCCGAAAGGCTCCAGACAATCCATGGCCTGATCCAATAATGACTGGGCACGCAGTTTCGCCTCTTCCATACCAAGAATCGAGGGAT
>JBGTHR010000357.1:0-4542 GCA_041746095.1 Gammaproteobacteria bacterium
GTGATGGGATTAAGATCAATCGCGTAATGGCTAAGTATCTGATTTCTTGAAACAAGTCAGTAGGCCGTTGGCCAGTCCTTGAATCATTTCAATATAGGCATTCCTGCCAGGCGGGACATTTAGCCCAACAGGATTGAGGGCGCCTACTCTTGCACCGCTTCCATGGCTTAAAGTTTGTACCAGTGAGGAGTTAAATTGAGGTTCGGTAAAGATGCAGCCAACTCCTTCCTCGCGGATCAGTTTTTTGATTTCCACTAACCGCTTCGCCCCTGGGAGTGACTCGTTGCTTGTTGTTATATGAGAAATCTGATTCAGCTCATAGTACTGGGTAAAGTATTGATAGGCATCGTGATTGACTACGAATGGCACATTTTTCTATGGCTTGAAGGCGTCAATAAGGTGTTCTTTCTGCTGCTGAATTTGGTCCCGCATATGATCGGCATTTTTCAAGTAAGCATTCCTGTTAGCGCTATCCTGTTCGATTAGTTCCTGAGTTACCGCTTGTATCACTTTGATTGCGTTGACCGGCGAGAGCCAGATATGCGGGTCCACATAATTAGCCTCCCCAATTCTGTCAGATGGTTGGGCGTCATCATGGCCTGTTTTCGAATACAGCAGATCAAGCCCCGGTGTTTCAATCAAAGTGATAATGCGGCTGGATCCCTGTAAGACAGTGAGTGGCTTCGCGAGAAACCCCTCTAGCGGCTTGCCAACCCATACAATGAGATCAGCGGAATTGAGGAGCCGAATGTCCGATGGCTTTAATGAGTAGTGATGCGGCGAACTACCGGCTGGCGCCAGAATGGATGTTCTGGCTACGCCCTCGGTAATTCCCGAGACCAGGCTGTCCACCGGCGCGATGCTGGTGACAATCTTGAGTCCGGCATTCACGGGAATACTAAGCGCAAGTCCGAGTACTGCGAGCAGCAATATTATTAACTGTTTAGGCATTGGTCTTAGCCGCGAAATAAAATGTTATAATATAGCAAATTTAAAAGAGCGATAATTATTGCCTGGTTTGAATATATGAATACCCCGATCACACGTGCAAGAAAAGTCTGGCAGACTCATGAACACTTCCGTGACTAAGCCTCGATTATTAGCAAAGCTCTCACATGCTACCGTTGCGTTAGGGGGTCGTGAACTGATACGGAATGTCGAATTGTCATTGCATGCAGGGGAAATCATTACCCTGATTGGTCCCAACGGAGGCGGCAAAACAACTCTGGTTCGAGCATTACTGGGTCTGTTACCGATGCGGCAGGATCAGGTCTTCCGGGTCCCGGGATTACGTATCGGCTATATGCCGCAACGGTTTGTAGTGCCGGAAACAATTCCAATCTCGGTCTGCCGTTTCCTGGCGCTGAGCGGTCGATTTCCACATCCTCGAATACGCATGACGCTGCAAGCGGTTGGTGCCGAAGATCTGGAAAACCAGCAGTTGCATAGACTTTCTGGTGGTGAGTTGCAGCGCGTATTATTAGCCCGTGCATTATTACGCAGGCCCGAACTACTGGTTCTGGATGAGCCAGCGCAAGGTGTGGATGTCACGGGTCAGGCTCAGTTATACAGTTTAATTACCCGCTTGCGCGATGAACAGGGTTTTGGCGTACTTATGGTCTCGCACGACTTGCATCTGGTGATGGCGTCAGCTGATTCGGTGATCTGCCTGAACCAACATGTCTGCTGCACGGGACATCCCAAGTCTGTCAGTCAGCATCCAGAGTTTCTCAGACTCTTTTCGCGAACTGCATCGCGTGAGTTTGCGATGTATACACATGCCCACGACCACGATCATGATGTGCATGGGGATATTGTGCCACTCAAGCAGGATTCACAGCGTAGTTTCACATCTGCTGATATTACCTGACGGGTTACTGCCGAATTCCGACTGAGACGTGGAAGACTTCATAATACGTGCGCTGGTCGCCGGGCTGGCGGTGGCTGTGGTTGCAGCTCCATTGGGTTCGTTTATGGTCTGGCGGCGCATGTCATACTTTGGAGATACGCTGGCGCACAGTTCATTGTTAGGCGTTTCTCTGGGAGTGCTCGCTGGTATCAGCATCAATCCAGCAATCATCGCGGTGTGTATGTCTGTGGCATTGCTACTGGTTGTTCTACAACGTCAACGGACGCTGTCGAGTGACACACTGCTTGGTATTTTTGCGCATAGCGCATTGTCGCTGGGGCTGATTGCCATATCGTTTGCCGATGGTGTGAGGCTGGATCTGATGGGCCTGCTGTTCGGCGATATTCTGGCGATTTCACAGCGCGACCTCTGGTGGACCTGTCTCGGAGGCGGGATGGTTCTGCTGGTCCTGACTTTTTTATGGCGTCCACTGCTTTCAATAACCCTGCACGAGGATCTGGCGCGAGTGGAAGGCGTGCCGGTGTTCTGGGTTAATATGTGTCTTATGCTACTTATTGCGCTGGTGATTGCCGTGGCGCTCAAGATCGTGGGTATCTTGCTGATCACCTCTCTGATGATTATTCCCGCCGCCAGCGCCCGCAGGTTTGCGAGTAGCCCGGAACAGATGGCGATATTTTCTGCAATCATCGGCAGCCTTTCGGTCGTCGGCGGCCTATTGGCTTCATTGACCTGGGATACTCCAGCTGGACCTTCGATCGTAGTGACAGCTACTCTGATATTTACGCTTACCTATCTGCCGACAGGATTGTCAGCAAGTTTGCGCTAGACTGCGCTTGACGAATCAAGTGTTGCTGTTCAGTTATGGCGATAGAATCTTTACTCGAATATCTCACGATATAAACCTGCATGAAATACCCTTCGAGAGTCAAGATTGACTGCAATGCCGCGCTCGACTCGATGTTGTGATTTTGTGTCTTCCAGATAAGGCGCTAATGCCTCTTCAATTTGCGACGAATGCTCTATATCAAGATCCATATGTTCGATGAAAAGCTCCAGATCGTCATCCTTTATACCGGGTATGTTTCTAAGCCCATTTAAAAAAAGCTTGTAAAGTTTGGGGATTGGCCATTCACTGGCTATGCCCACCGCAGCTATTGCCTCAAGCCAGTGACCGGTCTGTGTCAGACGCATCATTGTATGAATATACATGTCAAGTTCGGGAATGATTTCGAACTCTTCAATACAATCGAGATTTACGTTTAAGGCGCGTAAAAAATTTCTATACTGCTCTGCGTGAGCATTCATTATCTCGCCTGCGCCATATTCATCATGCAGAATCTGCGCCAGGACGAACTGAATGCGTTCATCCATGGTGATTCCCAGTGCATTTGCCTGGTAGAGTCGTGTTCGTAATATATGCGGATAATATAGAATCGCAAATCTTCTCGCGCGTACGATGTCAAAATATTCCAACGATGAGATAGTGCGAACGAATGGATCATCAAATAGCGGATGTTGCAGTATCTTTTCTTTCACCATTCCCAGAAATATTTTTCCTTTCAATACAGATCCTTTCCACTATTTGAACAAATACATACTGTAGATTCTTAATTTACAGTCAGTAATCATGACAGGCATTGTCTATAAGCCCAGCTCAGACAAGCCCGGATGAGCAGCAGGGCGTGGACCCATAGGCCAGCGGAATTTGCGGTCCGTTTCGAGAATAGGCACATCGTTGATACTGGCCTCGCGTCGCTGCATAAAACCATGTTCGTCAAATTCCCACTGCTCATTGCCATGAGCGCGGAACCAGTTGCCGGAGTCGTCACGCCATTCATATTGAAAGCGCACAGCGATATTATTTTCATGGAATGCCCAGAGCTCCTTCACTAGCCGATAGTCGAATTCTCTCGCCCACTTTCGCTTTAGAAACTCGACAATGGCGGCACGGCCTTTAAAAAACTCGGCGCGGTTCCGCCAACTGCTGTTTTCAGTATAGGCCAGAGCAACGCGCTCGGGCTCACGGGTATTCCAGGCATCTTCCGCCATTCGAACTTTTTGTGTGGCTGTTTCCAGAGTGAAAGGCGGTAGAGGTGGTTTTTGAGTCATGCTGGAAATTCCTGTTGTGTGGTTGCTAACTTGTATTGTGCCAAACGGCGCCGGGATTCTAAAGTCTGCAATGCATATCGATTCAAATTTGAACTTAAGTACATTATAGATGCTGAATGTTACGGAGATTTGATCGACTATCCGCATCTTTCGCGACGGTATGAGGGCTGTCCTCAATACTCCGTAAAATTTGTTGTCTGCTCATTTCGGCGACAACTTTGCGTGGCGCATCGGGTGAAAACACCAGTGGCAGAAATGTCAGTTCTACATCAATGGACTCGGTGCTCAGCACATTCAGCAAATGCCAGACAAATCCATGATCATTAATAAAAGGTGCAGAAGGATTTACGCCAGTAACATGCGGATAACGGATTGCCACCGGCAATACGGGCACAGCAGCCTCAATAGCTGCAGCAAACAGACGCGCATGAAAGCGCTTGACGCTACGGCCATCCGTGGTGGTGGCCTCTGGAAAGATCACAATGTTCTGCCCCACCAGCATGTGCTGCGCCATATCTTTCGCTGCCATGCTGGCGGCATCTTTTGCACCACGTTCGATGAAC
>JBGTHR010000358.1:0-3007 GCA_041746095.1 Gammaproteobacteria bacterium
CTCGAAAAATGTTTATGCCTTGTTCGATCCAGAATACAACAATACTTTTTAGCTCTTCCCACAGGGAGCGCCAGTCTGGACTGTCGAATGCCAGAGGATAGATATCCTGGTATTTTTTCGGTGGATTTTCTGCATACTGTACCGTGCCATCGGGCCGCCAGTAAAACCACTCCGGGTGCTGTTTAACGTAGGGATGATCCGGTGAACATTGAAAGGCCATATCCAGTGCAACCTCCATATTGTATTCCCGTACCTTTTTTATTAGCTGGCGGAAGTCCTCAAGTGTGCCAAGTTCAGAGTGAATCGACATATGCCCACCTTTTTCGCTACCGATTGCCCACGGACTGCCGGTATCGCTGGTTTGCGCAGTCGTAGTGTTGTTTTTGCCCTTTCTATGTGACTCGCCGATGGGAAAGATGGGCGGTAGATAGAGGACATCGAATCCCATGTCAGCGATATACGGAAGCCATGTCTCACAATCGGCAAAGGTGCCGTGTTGCCCTGGCTCTGAACTGCATGAACGGGGAAACATTTCATACCATGTGCTGTAACGTGCACGCTCACGATCAACCGAGATCATCAGTTGTTTTTCATAACGGGTGATGATTGTCCGTTCCTGATATTGTGACATCAGCTGGAGGAGTTCCTCATCACGAGCGTAGGCGTATCGCTTCGTAAGATTCGTCTCCTCACGCAGCTTTGCTGTCCATTGTAGGAACGCGGGCTTGTCGGATTTGAGAGCGAGAGTCATCGTCTTCTCAATCAGCAAGGCTCCGGCCAGCAGTTCGACCGACACATCCTGATTGGCATCGACTTTCTTCTTTAAATCCCGTCTCCAGGTACCGAACGCATCCACCCAGCCTGCGAGAGTATATTCATAGCAGCCCGTCTCCTCGACACGAAAAGAGGCTCCCCAGCGGTCATTGTCCAGGTGTTCCATGCGTTGTGTCCGCCATTTCTTTTCATTCACCTTGCGAAAATACAGGCGGCAGGCAATCGCATCATGGCCATCGGTGAACATATCCGCGCTCACCTGCACAGTCTCGCCCACAACTCGTTTTACAGGGTAGCGACCGCCGTCAATTTCCGGTTCAACGTTCTCAATGACTACGCGTCTACGTCCCTGACTGATCAGGCGTTCGAGATCGCCCTTTTTCATGCAGGACGAGCCCGCTACAACACTACTATTGGATATATTCATTTGATTCAACCGGTTTAAGGTACAACACACCAAGTGGAGGTAATGTCAGCGTGAGCGAAAAATAGCGTCCATGTGCCGGTAAGGGCGAGGCCTGAATATCGTATGGATTACCAACGCCGCTTCCACCATATCTTTCTTCGTCGGTATTAAGCAGTACTTTCCAGGTTCCACCCTGCGGAATGCCAATACGATAGTTCCGACGCGGCAGCGGAGTGAAATTACAGACCACCAGTATTAAATCCCTCGGCTTGCGGCCATTTCTAATAAAACTGATGACGCTGTTTTGCCAGTCATTACACTCAATCCACTCAAATCCGTGTGCTTCAAAATCAAGCTCGTGCATTGCTTTCTCATGGCGATAGATAGCATTCAGATCCCTGACCAGGTTCTGTACTCCCTGATGCGGTTCAAGATCAAGCAGGTGCCAATCGAGGCTGGCCTCATGGCTCCACTCGTTCCACGGTGCAAATTCACAGCCCATGAAAAGCAGTTTCTTTCCGGGATGGCTGAACATATATGCGTACAGCAGGCGTAAATTCGCAAATTTCTGCCAATAATCCCCCGGCATCTTGCGCAGCAGGGAGCCCTTGCCGTAAACCACTTCATCGTGTGACTGTGGCAGCACAAAATTTTCCGCGAAGGCATACCACAGGCTGAAGATCAGCTGATTATGCCGGTGTTGACGATAAACTGGATCCTGTTGCATATAATCCAGGGTATCGTGCATCCATCCCATATTCCACTTCATGCCGAAGCCGAGTCCTCCCATATCGACGGGACGTGAAACCCTGGGCCAGGCAGTGGATTCTTCGGCAATGGTCTGAGTATCCGGATGTTCGCGATAGACAGCTTCATTGAGATCCTGGATAAAAGTAACCGCGTCAATATCCTCGCGGCCACCATACATATTCGGAATCCATTCGCCAGGTTTGCGTGCATAATCCAGATAAAGCATGGAGGCCACGGCATCCACGCGCAGGCCATCAACGTGATATTGGTTGAGCCAGAACAAGGCGCTGCTGATCAGAAAGGAACGAACTTCGTTTCGTCCATAATTGAATATGTAACTATTCCATTCCTGATGAAAACCCCGTCTGGGGTCCTGATGTTCAAAGAGGTGAGTACCATCAAAATAGGCCAGACCGTGCAGATCACCCGGAAAATGCGAAGGCACCCAGTCCAGAATCACCCCGATACCATTGCAATGCAGAGTATCTATAAGATGCATAAAGTCCTGTGGTGTTCCATAACGAGCGGTGGGGGCGAAATAGCCGGTCGTTTGATAGCCCCATGAACCATAAAACGGGTGCTCCATGACAGGCAGAAACTCTACATGCGTGTAGCCCATGTGTTTGACATAATTGGTGAGGTTTTGCGCCAGCTCGATATACCCTAATGCGCGTTGGCCTTGTTTAGGCACACGCATCCAGGAACCCAGATGAACCTCGTAAATTGACAGAGGGGCATCCAGCGCATTCACCGGTTGACGGTGTGCAATCCATTCCTGATCATGCCACTCATAATCCAGATCCCAGACGACTGAACTCGTTGCAGGGGGCGTCTCCCAATACATGGCGAATGGATCGCCCTTATCCGCTTCATATCCATCATGCCGTGACCAGATATGATACTTATATACAGTATGTTTTTGCACATCAGGTATGAAGCCTTCCCACACGCCCGACCTGTCATGCCGTGGATGCAGGTAATGCGTGTGAGCATTCCAGTGATTAAAATCACCCATGACCGATACTTTCTCGGCATCAGGCGCCCAGACGGCAAACACCGTGCCTGACTGGTCATTAT
>JBGTHR010000359.1:0-4375 GCA_041746095.1 Gammaproteobacteria bacterium
GATCGGGGTTTGAACAACTCCAGAGAAGTAACCCACCATACCCAGCAGGACTATCGCGGCGACTGGTGCCTGCGGAAAAAATCCGGCCAGTTGATTTCCTAGACCTGCGCCGGTGGCCAGGGAAGGGGCGAATATACCACCTGGTATGCCCGTCAGGTAAGAAATTGTGGTTGCCAGCATCTTCAGATAAGGGAAGACAGGACTCACAGTTCCAGATCCGTTGACCAGCCCACTCGCTTCCTGGTAGCCGGTGCCGTAGGTCTGCCCGAGTGAGATCAGTCCGATAAGTGCAAGCAAGAGACCACAAACACCGGCGATAACCAGTGGGTGCTGCTGGCGGAACGGTGCGAGTCGATTAGAGGTCCATATGATGGAGGTGCTGAATAACCCCCCCAGCAGACCACCGATGATTCCACAGACGATTATCGCCAGCCAGGCAACACTCAATTCCATTTCGGCATCGGCGTGGCCGAAATAGTTGTAATTACCCAACACGGCAATCGCAGTGATACCGGCAAAGATAACGGCTGTCAGGAGGGTGCCATTGGTGCGTTCTTCAAATGATTTGCTCATTTCTTCAATGGCAAACACAATTCCTGCCAAAGGCGTGTTAAATGCGGCCGCTAGTCCGGCAGCGCCACCGGCCAGTATCAGGCTGCGATCCAGATAATGATGTGGAAAACGGGCATATCGACCAATTACATACATAATCGAGGCTCCGATATGGACACTGGGTCCTTCCCGGCCAATAGATGCGCCGCATAACAGTCCCACCAGTGTCAGGAATACCTTGCCGACAGTAATGCGTAATGACAGTAGGCGGTCACGCCGCTCGGCATGAGGAGTATTAAGTGCTGCAATCGTTTGTGGAATGCCGCTACCTTCGGCGCCGGGAAAAACTCTAATCGTTAACCAGACTGCCAGCATCAATCCAAGTGGAGTGAGAATTAACGGGATGTAGGGTGACATTGCGAGTGCCTGCTCAAACAGTTGATTCGCGTGATCTGCAGCCTTGGCGAAAATAGCAGCGGTCAGCCCGACGAGTATCGCGCCAGACCAGAATACCAGGCGCATTTTCCAGGTTGCGGTGGACGAAATCCGCCGCAAGAAGCGACGCAGGTTGCGAGACTCCATATAAACTCCACAAAAATAATCAGACTAGGGCCTGTTAACAATCAATTGTGCCAAAGCATAATACACCCACAAGTCGTCACCATGGCTGCGTAATGATTCGCCAGTTTTTCATAACGTGTAGCGATGCGTCTGAATTGCTTGAGCCGGTTAAACAATCACTCCACCAGATTGCGTGCTTTGTAGCGATGTATGTCGTACGTCCGAAGCACTTTGAGATTGCGTCTGGGTGGAATGATCAGTTCAGCGCCCATCGCCATGATATGCTCAATCAGCGCCTCACTGTCGTAGCCTTTATCAGCAATGACGGCTTGTGGGCCGCGCGCCTTGTCAAGCAACGCCATCGTGTGCGAGACATTGCCTGTTGCGCGCCGGTCAAGGTAAAACCCAGAGGAGTACCGAGGGCATCGATCATGCCGTGGATTTGCGTGCCGAATCCGCCGCGAGAGCAGACGGATGGAGATTTTTGTATTGCTCTGCATCCTGGCTGTACACTATGCGATTAATTACTAGAAAGCACATGGTTCCATACAGTTTATGCATACCTCAATAATTAAGACCGGTATTGTGGGTGGAACGGGATATACCGGAGTTGAGTTGCTACGCCTGCTTACCGGCCATCCTCTGGTGTCCCTGGAACTGATCACTTCACGTGCTCAGGCAGGTTCACGGGTGGATGAAATGTTTCCTAACTTACGGGGTAGAGTAGATCTTGAATTCTCTTCTCCCATGGCAGAATCGCTCTCGGCATGTGATGTGGTGTTTTTCGCTACACCCAATGGAGCCGCCATGACTATGGTTCCAGAGCTGCTGGAATCAGGCGCTAAGGTAATTGATCTGGCTGCTGATTTTCGCTTGAAAGATGCCTCAGAATGGGAGCGCTGGTATGGCATGCCGCATGCGTGTCCTGAACTCCTGCAGGAAGCTGTATATGGATTACCAGAATTGAATCGTGACCTCATACGTTCCGCCAGATTGGTAGCTAATCCGGGCTGTTATCCTACCGCAGTTACGCTAGGATATTTGCCGTTGCTGGAGGCGCAGGCTGTGTCGGTAGAATCACTGATTGCCGATGCCAAATCGGGTGTGAGTGGGGCAGGCCGCAGCGCCAGTCTGAACTCGCTTATGTGTGAGGCGGCAGATAGCATGAAAGCCTATGGAGTGACAGGTCATAGGCATTTGCCAGAGATCACGCAAATTCTGGGTGGTGTTGCCGAATGCCCAATAGGGCTGACATTTACTCCGCATCTCACACCGATGATACGCGGCATACACGCAACGCTTTACGCTCATTTGAAAGATACTGATGTTGATCTGCAGTCCCTGTTTGAGAGGCGTTATAAGGATGAGGTATTTGTCGATGTGCTGCCTGCCGGTATTTATCCCGAAACACGCAGTGTCCGCGGGGCGAATATGTGCCGTGTGGCTGTCTGCCGACCGCAGGATAAAGATATTGTTGTGGTGTTATCAGTGATTGACAATCTGGTCAAGGGTGCAGCCGGGCAGGCAATCCAGAACATGAATCTCATGTTTGGGCTGAATGAGGCATGCGGTCTGGAGAGTATTGCACTGCTACCCTGATTGGCTGCGTCATGGCAGAATCTGGCGAGCAAAAATCCACGGAAGCATCGATTGAAAGCTTTCGCATCCACCGCTTTGATCCGGTGCGGCGGCGCAAGAATATATTGCTCGGGCTGCTGGCTTTTGGTGTTGTCGGCGCAGCCTTGTTCGTTTCGGGTTACACATATAGTCAATATCAGGCTGATGGCAAACTGAGACCCGATGATAATCTGCAACGTCGAGTAAAGATTCTTAATAAGCAGGCCACGGAATTGAAGTCACGAACCGCCGGTCTTGAACAATCAGCGGATGTGGATTCAATGGCGGTTAAAGAGATGCAACTTACTCTCAATGCCAGGGAGCTGGAGATTGCCAAACTCAAGGAAGAATTAAGTTTTTACCAGTCCCTGCTGTCACCGGATGAGATTAAGCCTGGACTGAGCGTGCAGAGCCTGAGCCTACGTCAGCTGGAGGATACGCAGAACTATACCTATCATATAGTGCTGACGGTTATGCATGTCGATAAGAACGAAGCCAAAGGTAGTATTGAAATGAGCGTTAATGGTACTCGCGGTGGTGTGTCGCAAAGTCTTTCACTGACAGATATCTCTGCACGGACTGAGGACACTCTGCGCTATGAATTTAGATACTTCCAGCGGTTTGAGGGTAGCTTCACATTGCCTGAAGAATTTGAGCCCTTGGACGTGTCAATCCTTGTCCGCCCGGATAGTAAAGAGCGAGAAGATATTAAAGTTGACTTCCCCTGGGAAACGGCATTACACGAGGTTGAATCCAGTCTGTTTTGATTCTCAAATCATCATGAAAGGTAAAAAAGACATAACAAAAATTGACTCTCTGATAGGCATCCATACTATAGTGGAAGGCAATATACATTTTGCCGGTGGATTGCACATTGAAGGTAAGGTGAATGGCAATGTACTGTCAGATGAAGGTCAGAATGCATTTGTGATTCTAACTGAAAGCGGCGTTGTGGAGGGAGAGGTCAGATCGCCAACAGTCATTCTGCATGGCACGGTGAAGGGCGATGTTTACGCCACCGAGAGTCTGGAACTTGCTATACATGCCAATGTTCATGGTAACGTATACTATAATCTGATGAAAATAGCCGTCGGTGCAGCAGTAGATGGTAATTTAATACACGCAATGCATGATGTTCTCAAATGAGAAATGATAGTCAGCCACTGACACACTAGTACAGAGGAACTATACTTGACTAAAATAGTCAAGTATAGTAGGTTAAGCACTTATTAGTTTTTACATATGGAGACCCTTACAAATGAGCGCAATTCAAGAGATAGCGATGCCAGCACCGCTGATTTTCACTGACTCGGCAGCCAGCAAGGTCAAGGAGCTGATCGAAGAGGAAAAAAATGATGCCTTGAAGCTTCGCGTATTCGTAAGTGGGGGAGGTTGCTCCGGCTTTCAATATGGCTTCACGTTTGATGAAGTGCTGCAGGATGGCGATACTGCAGTAGAAAACGGTGGCGTTACGTTGCTGATAGATCCGATGAGCTTTCAGTATCTTATGGGGGCCGAGATCGATTACACCGAGGGCTTAGAAGGAGCGCAGTTCGTTATTCGCAATCCAAATGCTACAACGACCTGCGGGTGTGGGTCTTCATTCTCACCTTAAGCCCAAGACCAAATTAAAAAATAAAAGGGC
>JBGTHR010000360.1:0-1859 GCA_041746095.1 Gammaproteobacteria bacterium
CACATATGCTGTTGGCTCTGGTCAGCCACATAAATTTACCACCCATAACAGATTGATCCAGACCATCAATTCTTGCGGTATTATGTGCGCTGGTTCCTCGGAAATACTGTCTCCAGTCTTCATCCGATTGGTATGAGTAGGTGCCTGGATCAATTAGTATTTCTCTCCCCGCGATGGATAATAATACTGATAATGCATCGGCATGGCCGTGTGCTGCAATCGATGGATACCCCAAAGGTCCGGCATCTACAATCATACGCACCTCATTTTCTTTTTCAAAATCGGCGCCAAGAATATAATATCCACCATCAGGAAACGAGCGGCGAACTGGCAGCATAACTTCAAGCTTGCTCAAAATCAGTTTGTCGTAGATTTTCTCTGCTGATTCGCCCAGCAACCAGCGAGTCTTTTCATCCAGATGACCTGCCTTGGTTGCGAGATCCTTACGATTATAAAGGACAGCACCGGTTGCGAGCAGAGACCGATAAACGCAAAAATCAGGCTCGAGGCTTAGCCTGGTGACGAGTCCATCATCGGCATCACCAATCATTGGCATATGCCCACCCACATCCATTAGCGACGCCAGGAATTCCAACATGGACTCGATACGTCCCCAGTATTCCGCCGGAAATTCGCACCCATTTGCCCTGCCCGCAAGACCTGCAAGGATCAGAAAGTCCAGTACAAAGTGCTGATAAAAAACGGTTTGTTCGCGATTAACCCCGTCTTTACCATTCTGCATCAGGGTTTGCTCTATCAATTCCTTCTGCGCGTTTAATCGCCAGCTTGTAAATTCCGGCCAGTATGGCCAAACCACTGTAGCTATGAATAATCCCGCCAATTCTCCAAGCAGATGATTGTTCGCGGATGAATGGCGCGAGTAATGCCCGGATATGAAATGACAATGACTGTATATGGATTCTAACCAGCGGCTTCTAAGCTGTTCGCCATAGGGAGTCTCAAACAACTTCGATTCTTCCCCACCTATTAAAAACCAGATAACCGACCAGTTTATGACCCGTATCGAAAGTTCCAGTGAACTCGTCCAGTTGGGTCCTTTAGCATGAGGACATTGATCAAACCACGAATCTAACTGCTTCGCTATAAACTCAAGATAACAAACATCCTTCGTTAAAAAATAAGCTTGAGCGACCGTAACAAGATGGAGATGACGATTGGGCAACCAAAGATATTTAATATCCCCAATTTTTTTTGTGTCTCTATAATCGAGTGTTTTACCAAAGTCCAAGGGTACTTCATAACCGGATAAAGGATTCCGGTTCCACTCAGGGATCACACCATATTGAGCATCATGAAGCGTTGCAATATCAAGCCTGCCCTGTAGTATTAAATTAGCAAAATGAATATAGTGACCCGGTTCGTTACCTGGACGGCTGCACAAATAATTGTGTGATACATTGCTGGCATCAGGCTCAGGTACGACCTTTAATCCTAATACGCTGGACTTTTCGAGACCGATTTGAATATTTTTATATACTCTAAAACCAATTTCTGGAACAGACATGCACCTAAAACGATTCCAGTACCAATACAATTTAGCCTTCATAGCAAAAAGATAAAATACTAATACGGTGAGTTAATGTTTCTATTGAGACATCATTAACCAAGAAACAAAGATCTGAAAAACCTTCTTATATTAATGCGTTTCATTTTGTTAGCTACCACGCAGAGATGTAAGTCTCTTGCTGATATATGGTAGTAAAGGGCCTCTATTATCTCTATTTGCGTAGAGCGCCTTGATGAGGGCAAAGAGAGATGTGAAATAAATCCAAACAAATTTAATCCAGTTAACTGATATCTTGTCAGGCATATATCCGATATCAATCATTTGTTTAGAT
>JBGTHR010000361.1:0-3153 GCA_041746095.1 Gammaproteobacteria bacterium
GCTGAATAACAGTGGAGTTTCCTGTGACTGCAGGCCCGCCCAGTAAAACAGCTTTACCGTTACGAAAACGCGCCCATTTGAGTTCCCGATGTATCCTCTGCATGGAGTCGCTGTAAAGAATCCCTGTGACACCGGAATAGCGTTCATAGTGTTGTTTGACGAGCCGTTTGAGGTACGGGATTACTCGGTAGGCATCAGTTCCCAGGGCGGCAAACCGGGGCAGCTGCTGCAGCGCATCGGGGAAACGGAATTCGAGTTGCTGACTTAGGCCAGGATCAGTTTGTTGCGGAGTCAGAATCCAGGGCATGTCACAGAATATAATTCCGTCGATATCCCGGTCGGCGGCAGGATCTTCAATCCCTGAGTATATGTGCGAGGTAGCGTAGACCGGCAAGTCGGAAGCATAATGAAATTTAAGCTGGGGTTTCATCAGTCGCGCCTGAGTGGGTGAGCCGGCCATGAATATCATGTCGGCATCCTGCCGGGGATGCGGCTCATGCACCAGCTTGCGCTGCAGGATTCGTTGCAGTGTCTGAAATCTCTGCTCACTCTGATCCAGATCGAGGGCATGTTTTATTTGCGCTGAAAAATCGGCCTTATCAGCGGGGTAGAATTTTGTTATCAATGTGATTCCACCCAGTTCCTCAAAACGGTTGTTAAACGCATAGGCGAGGCGCGCACCCCAGTCGCCCTCAGGCACGAACACTATCGCTGCTCCACGCCCATCCAGCGAGGCGCGTTCAGCGGCTTGCCTGGCCTCATCTTCAGGTAACAAACCAAACTGAAAGAGATTTCCCACAGTCGCCTGATTGCTTTCGAGAGTATTGAGGCTCAGAACCGGTACAGACAGGTTCTGAGAAGCGGCCAGTTCTTCCAGGGATTCCTTTTGCAGCGGACCTATGACCAGATCCGCGCCTTCGGCTACTGCTCGCGCGTATATGGCGCGAATGGGCAGTGATCCATCTCCCGTGTCATATACTTGCAGGGTGGGACGATTCGGGTTTTCATCGTTGAGTTGAGCGGCGAGGATTCCGGAGTGAAGCGCCTGTCCCAGTTTGGCAAGATTTCCAGTCATGGGCAGCAGTAAGGCGATCTGGTTAGGTTGTAACTGCAATGCCTGCCAGTCAGTTAAAATCGATCGGACGATTTGATCATTAGCCGCATGCGTGGGGTAGCTTTCCTGCCAGCGGGCAAGTTGCTGCGTCAGTTCATCAAGCGCAACTGGCGGGTTCTTATCGATATGCGCAAGCTCAAGCCAACCCAAAAGAACAGGGCTCGCCTCAATACGTAGCCAGCTTAGTAATTGCTCATTACTGGAAGATGAGAGCGCTTGCCAGATGGCTTGAGTATTTGCCGTGCTGTCAAATGGGTTTTCTAGCAGGGATGATAGAGCGATACGGGTTTTTACACTCTCGAGATTCTGGCTGATATCCAGTAGTGCACGCGCGCGCAATTCCAGTATCTCCGCGTCATGGCCAACCGCTCGACCCAGTATCGATACGGGCAAGGTGCGCAGGACTTCGCTGTAATCCTCATTCAATACGGCCAGTCTGGCGTTCAGCAGACGTTTGTCAACGAGCATATCCGGAGTTAGCCGGGCTTCATCAATTCTGTCCAGATAATACTGTGCCTGGTCTTTAGAGTCAGGCTGAATCAGAAGTTCAGCTGCGTGAATCTGCCACTTTTCGCGTAGTGGTGACTCCTGCTGCTCAGCATAGGACCAATAACTATCCGCGCCTTCAGGTAGTTTGCCCTGCTCCTCCAGTGCGCGCGCCTGATCCAACTGCTCCTGATCAGATTCCTGTTCCTGAGTGCTTACTTCCTGAGTGGGCGGTAATGCGCAAGAAACCAGAAGACCACCTGAAAGTGCCAGTATGGTCAATAATGTCAGCACAGTTAACAACGAATGTTCGAGTTTCATACAGCGTTTGTATTTTCAGCATGTGTAAAATATCCCTACTTTACATTATTTGAGTGCGGTTATCGTGTCCGAATCCGGCAATTGCCTGTATGTAGTCGCTACCCCCCTGGGAAACCTGGGTGATATGAGTTTTCGTGCGGTCGAGACACTCGGCAAGGTGGATCTTATTGCTGCCGAGGACACCCGCCGAAGCAGGCATCTATTGAGTCACTACGGAATCTCAACTCCCATGGTGAGTCTGCATGAGCATAATGAAGAACACCGCGTAAAAGACCTGATTGAACGCATAATGTCTGGAGAATCACTAGCGATTATCTCGGATGCAGGCACTCCGCTGATTAGCGACCCAGGATACCGGCTTGTATCCATGGCGTTGACAGTGGGCATAAGAGCGATACCTATTCCTGGCGCTAGCGCTGTTATTACAGCGCTGTCGGTTAGTGGCTTAGCGACTGATCGCTTTATATTTGAAGGATTTCTGCCAGCCAGGGCTTCCGCCAGGCGTGCGCGATTGTCAAGTTTGAGGGATGAAACACGCACACAGATTTTCTATGAGTCTTGTCACCGGGTTGTTGATTGCATTAGTGATATGCAGGAAGTATACGGAGCTGGGCGTATTGTCGTCATTGCACGTGAGCTGACCAAGACCTTTGAGAGTGTGCAGCGGGATACCTTGAGTGAACTGAAATACTGGTTGGAAGGGGATGTGAATCGCCAGCGGGGTGAATTTGTCTTGCTGGTCAGTGGTGCAGAGCAGAGTGAGGGTCATCCCGCAAATGCGGAAACATTGCGTATATTACGAATATTAATGAGTGAGATGCCGATCAAGCAAGCGGCGCGGATTGCCGCCGGGATAACGGGGAGAAAAAAAAATGAACTGTATGCCCTGGCATTGCTATTAAGTCAGGATCAAGCAGTATAAGCGGCCTGTTTATCAAGAGTTTCTTCGCAAGTCGACTGCAGACTTCGGCCTGATTAGTAACGATAAGATTAACCCTCGACTCTGATATCATTACCTCGGGAGTCGGCTGGGCAGTCGCTGTCAGTCGTAATGACTGGCGGAGGAAAGTCCGGGCTCCATAGGACAGAGTGCCAGGTAACCCCTGGGGGGTGTGAGCCTACGGCAAGTGCCACAGAAAATAACCGCCTAGACCATATTTATTACATGGTCGGGTAAGGGTGAAAAGGTGCGGTAAGAGCGCACCGCATCGATGGCAACATTCGATGGCAGG
>JBGTHR010000362.1:0-3854 GCA_041746095.1 Gammaproteobacteria bacterium
AATGCGCGGACTCGCTGGGACTCGCACTCCAGACTCATGTCGTTTCCGGAACCACCGACAGCGTGGCCGGCTTTATCGCCACGGGCGCCAGCCAACCCGGCGAGGCCGTCACCTCACTGGGCAGTACACTGGTGCTCAAGATCATTAGCAAAACACCCGTCTTCGATGCAGCATTGGGAATCTACAGCCACCGTCTGGGAGATCTCTGGCTTGCGGGTGGCGCCTCAAATTCAGTCGGACACGTATTACGCCAGTATTTCTCGCAGCAGCAACTGGACGCCATGACTCCCCACCTGAATCCACTGCAGCCAACCGGGCTGAATTATTATCCTTTGACCACAACCGGCGAACGATTCCCCATTGCGGACCCAGGCTTGAGACCCCGACTAACACCTCGGCCTGATGATGCAGTGACATTTTATCAGGGCATACTTGAAGGGATTGCCGCCATCGAACAGCTAGGATATAACGCTCTGCACCGGGTCGGCGCGCCGTTTCCCGTTCGCGTGACAAGCGTAGGCCGCGGCGCACAAAATGACGTCTGGCGCCGAATTCGATCTCAATGCCTTGGCATACCGGTCATCACTGCCAGGCACACCGAAGCCGCCTATGGGGCGGCATTGCTGGCCCGCAACGGCATGCTGAAATCAGGATCTCAATCATTGAGCACATCGAAATGAGTTCATCGTGATCGGAAAATTTCTTAAAGGCGCCAGCTATGTGGCGCGTGGTTTTAAACTCATCAACACTCGCGGTATTCGCCGCTACGTGATCATCCCGCTGCTGGTCAATGTCATATTGTTTTCTACTGTCATCTGGTACGGTTCGGAGCAGCTTGAATTGCTGGCGGTGTGGGTTGAGTCTTATCTGCCTGGCTGGCTGGACTGGTTGACATGGCTGCTCTGGCCACTGTTTGTGCTGACGGCGATGCTGGTGGTATTTTTCATCTTCACGCCGGTGGCCAACCTGATTGCCTCACCCTTCAATGGCATTCTGGCAGAAAAACTAGAGGCCCATCTGAGCGGATCGGCACGCACAGAATCATCCGGGTGGTCGCAACTGCTGGCGGGTTCACTGACTGCAGTGGCTAACGAGTTGCGCAAACTGTTTTACATGCTATTTACCGCCCTGCCATTCCTGCTGTTATTCCTTATCCCTGGCATTAACCTCATCGCGCCATTTCTATGGCTGCTGTTTGGCGCGTGGATGCTGGCGCTTGAGTACTCGGATTATCCCATGGGCAATCACGGCATGCGTTTCAAGGATGAACGCATCCTGCTCAAGCAGCACCGTTCGCTGGCGTTAGGCTTTGGTGGAACACTCATGCTCATGACCATGGTGCCAGGACTGAATTTTCTCGCCATGCCGGTGGGCGTGGCGGGGGCGACCGCATTATGGGTGGAACAAATCAAACCCGCTGCTGAAATCAAGGCCGCGTAAGAATGCGTTAACTATGCAACCGCATCAGTCAGGCCAGGTCATACGCCCTCATACAATGATGCGGTCACCAACGCCATAGTATTGACTGTCGAATGCAGAATAATCGCGACATAAAGAGACTGCGTTTTCGCTCTCGCCACTCCCAGCACTATACCCAATGCAAACACGATAGTAAGCTCTAACGCCGCATATTGAAAATGCACGGCCGTCCAGGCCAATGAGGTCAGCAGGATTGCCCCGGCCACACCCAGTCGGCTGGTCTCGATACCCTTGTACATAAAGCCGCGAAACATTACTTCTTCAAACACCGGCCCCACCAGCGTGACCGCAAGCCAAAACAATGGCAATACATCCGCTGACGTATACGTCTTGATTACGTAATCCGACGCCACAGGCTTATCCGATAGCTGTCCGAGGACTTCGATACCCGCCATCACCAGCAACAAGATGCCGAGCCAGCGGAGAATCACCCCAAGCTTGACGGAATTCAGGGCGAGATACTCACGCACGGGAAGCCCATGTCGTAACCACACCATCAGCACAGTCAGACCAATGCATAGCGGTGCTGTTATCACCGTAACCAGCGCCAGCACGCTGCCATTCTCACTCACGCCTTCGGCAAAATCATGCGCATCGAACGCCGGATCAGTCGCTGCGCTACTGGCCATCAGCGCCTTCACCAGCAACAGTCCGATGATATTAAAGACCAGCCAGACGAGCGCCGTCAGTCCCACAGTCACCTTGAAATTCCAGGTGGGCTGAGATTCGAGTGTCAAATTCCCGCTCAGCATGTCAATCGAAAATATCTGTATAACCGTTCCATTGCCATCTGCAGATTCTCCATCGATGTCGTGTAGGCGATCCGCATGTGTTGCGCCGCTGCATGCGAACCGAAATCCAGTCCTGGCGTCATGGCGACATGGGCAGAAGCCAGAATATCATGCGCAAGCGCATAGCTGTCGTCCGCCATGTTCGCGCTGCGGGCATAGATATAGAACGCACCCTGCGGATATGCAGTCATTTCAAAACCGAGCGTCTCAAGCTCAGGCAGCAAAAAATCCCGGCGCTGGCGAAGCATGTCTTTTCTATGCTCCAGAATCTCTAATGTCTCGGGCCGAAACGCCGCCAGCGCCGCGTATTGGGCCGGTGTAGAGGCGGCAAGAAACAGATTCTGCGCGAGCTTGTCAATCTCGGCTACATAAACGTCAGGCGCGACTATCCAGCCAAGTCGCCAACCCGTCATACCAAAGTATTTAGAAAAGCTGTTGATCACGACCACATGATCACCCATATGACCGCTCAGGGTAGCAGCGCTCATGACTTCGGATTCATACACCAGCCCGTGGTAGATCTCATCGACGATCATGACCGCACCCTGGTTGCAGATAAAATCTGACATGGCCAGCAACTCATTGTGATCCAACAATGTACCGGTTGGATTGGATGGACTGGCCAGCATTACGCCAACGCAGCTGTCATCCCAGTGCTCTCGCAAATGCTGCATGTTGAGCTGAAAATTGCTGGCGGAATCCACCGGCACTGGCCGCGCAATTCCCTCGAACAGACGTACAAAATGACGGTTGGCCGGATAACCGGGATCGGCCATCAGCATCGTACTGCCGGGATTGACAAACAACCCCAGCACCAGCAATAAAGCCCCGGAAGCGCCCGGTGTGATGATGATGCGTTCAGAACGAACGTTCAGCCCATAGCGGGTTAAATAGTATTCAGCAATGGCCTCGCGCAATTCCATCAACCCGAGTGCGGGCGTGTAATGCGTCCGGTTCTGCTTTAATGCTTGAATGCCCGCCGCCAGAATCGGCTCAGGCGTATCGAAATCCGGTTCACCCAGTTCCAGGTGAATGACAGAGCGACCTGTTGACTCCATAGCCTTTGCCCGCGCAAACAAATCCATCGCGTGGAACGTATGGATTTCGCGCATGCGTTGCGCAATGGGTGGGCGCATTTTCATTGGCGAATGGTAGCATGTACCTGATTTTTCTATACCTGATTGTCCCAAGGGCTAGTTAACAGGCCTTATTAAATGATCATGATATTTGCCATGAGAATGCACGCTAAAACTATTGCTAAAACAATCGTCCTGCTGGTGTCATCGCTTGTCCCGTTGCTCTGTCAGGCCATGGAGCTTCCCAGGCAGTCGGCGGCGCCCGGCGGGATCGTCATCGTCAATCTGGACGCGCCGAAAGATATCACACCACAATCAACTCTTGAAGGCGCAAAAGTGCTGACGATAAGGGACGAGCACGGCTGGAAGGCTGTAATCGGAATACCCTTAACCACTCCTGCAGGCGCGATTCGACTCAACACTTCGTTTGGCGGCAAGACAGTCATTCAATCTATAGACATTGAGGATAAGCAGAATCAGACGCAGCACATTACTATCAAGGATGAAC
>JBGTHR010000363.1:0-6192 GCA_041746095.1 Gammaproteobacteria bacterium
GATTTTTTAGCGCCTCTTTCGGAGATGGTGGAAACCCCTCGCCTGACAGGCGAGGGGCAGTTCAGTTTGTGATGAGAGCCGTCCTTAGTATTCCGCTTCAGGCTGACTGGTATCTTCCGGAATAGATCCTGGATCTGGCACCTGGACTTCAGTGTCACGTTCTGCCCCGGATTCCATCTCCTGAAATGCTGAAAACTCAGATTCACTCATATTGCCGTCCTGGTTGGTATCAAGAGAATCCCAATTCTTCTGCAATTCAGGATTTGCCGCAACCTCTTCCTGGCTGAGTTGGCCATCGCCATCCGCATCCATTTCTTGCATACTGCTCTGAGAATGCTCTTCCATACTGCTCTCTGAATCCTCTCCGGCTAATAAAACACTAGAAAAAATGACTGCGGTCGTAAACAAAATTAATTTGCTGATCATTTTATAACTCCTCTGTTAATACAAATAGATAGGATTAAAAATGGCTGAACTGCCATCTACATAGAAACGATGCATCGTTTATGCCAAGATTAATTGCGCCATTCAAAATTAAATTTTCACTGAGTGATTCCAATGACACCACATGCAAGACGCGATCCTGCTGCGCCAATTGGTGGTGATTGCGGGTCATTTCCCTTCTCATGTATGATCACGGAGCGCCCAATTATGGAGTATGCACCCTGTAGTTGAGCATTTTTAATGGTAACTTCGGCTTCCGCCTCGCCATTTTCACCAGCATCCAGCTCTCCTAAGTCACCCGTAATATGCTTAATGTCTTTTGGCGGATTTTCAGAACTTCCTGTGAAATTGAAATGTGTCCCAGCGGACTCTGCGTCGCCGCTGGAGCAATCACCATATAGATGTATGTGATAGCCATGTGAACCTGCGGGAAGATTCTTTATCCTGGTCATTACACGCACACCATCTTCACTGTCTGATTCTAAAAACTCTACAATACCTGTGACTTGTTGTCCTTCGGTTGGATACATCACTGCAATGGCATGGTTGACAGGGCTGGATTCAGTATCACCAGGATCGACCAAAATAGTCGCTGGCAGGCTTTCAACTTCGGGATCATCGGCATATGTAATACTCATACACGCGACTATTAGCGCTGGTAAGTACATCATAAAAAAAATGGTGTTTTTTCGCGCCATTATTTTCTCCGGGTTGCTTGATTAAAAGGGTTTTGATTATGTATGTCTCAGGTATTGATTATTTCTCCGCCATTCGGATGCAATATCTGGCCGCTCATATATGAAGAATCACTGGACGCCAAAAAGACATAAGATGGAGACACCTCATCAGGTTGTCCGGCCCTTCCCATAGGCGCTTTTTGACCAAATTTTGCAACCTCGTCTTCATTAAATGTAGCGGGTATGAGGGGAGTCCAGATTGGGCCTGGCGCCACGCCGTTGACACGAATCCCCTGATCAATAAGATTCAATGCCAGTGAACGCGTAAAGCTCACAATTGCGCCTTTGCTCGCTGAATAATCAATAAGCCCGGCGCTGCCGCGGTATGCCGTTACGGATGTGGTATTGATGATGCATGCACCATCCTGCAGGAATTCCAATGCCGCTTTAGCCATGTAGAAATGCGAAAATATGTTGGTGCGAAATGTCTGCTCCAGTTGTGTTGCTGTGATTTCTTTCAGAGTGTTACTGGGGTGCTGTTCTGCAGCGTTGTTGACGAGAATATGCAATTCACCGAACTCCTCAATAACCTGATCCACTGCAGTTTGACAAAAGCTCTCATCTCCTACGTCACCCCGAATTGCAATGGCTGATTGATCGGTCTCTGCATGTATAATGCGCAGAGTCTCTTCTGCATCCTGATTTTCCTCAAGATAGACAATTGCGACATTGGCGCCTTCTTTTGCATATGCAATAGCAACAGCACGTCCAATACCGCTGTCACCTCCAGTCACAAGCGCCACTTTTCCAAGCAGCTTGCCGCTTCCCTGATAACGGTTGCTCTCAGGTTGTGGTTCCATGGCCGTCTGGCGTCCAGGCTGACGACCTTGATGCTGTGGTGGTCTTTGATCCGTTGCAGGCATGACTGAATATCTTTAGCTGAAAACTCACTGTAAGCAGATTCAATGCCAATCTATGCGTTTAATCAGTTCGGCATACAGCATTAAGATGGCATGGCAGAGTCGATTAGAACAACTCATCATATACACGATCTTTGCGCTGCTTGCAGAGAGATCGTTGCTCCAATTAACAGACAGTATTTCTTTTATATGCAACCAGTGGTGGTAATAACCACCAATAAATTCTTTTAGAGTGTAAACTTATTGAATGGCATATTTGTGGTGATAGCTGTGAATTGGCATAAACATTGCTCTGCCATCTTTTAGAAAAAATCAATCAGGAGCATTTGTTATGGCTAATGAAATCAGGATATGCGCACATGTGGATTGCAAATGCACATTAGGCGATGACGCAATTAAACGCGATAAGCTATATTACTGTGATGAAGGCTGTTATCTGGGTGAAGGATGTGGTCATGAAAATTGTCAGTGTGAAGCTGTGTTTGCTCATTCACACAAAGACGACCCGGTCTTTATCAGCTGGTTTTAACTGTCAACCTGATTAATTGTTCATAAGGTTCGAATGATATTGAGAGGGAGTGATCATGTCCCCAGTCACAATAAAGGCGCAAAAAATATTTTCGAGTATCATGCAGCGCGAGAGTTCGGTTAGTCCATTACTGGGCTTGCGTAAACCGGTCAATATTAACACCATCACTGATAGTGACCTAAAACAGTATTATTTGAAGGTCAGATATAGCTGCATCAAATCGGACACGATTCGCTTATTGTATAGACGGCAATCCCATTCGAGTAGATAATGTATTGAACGCATTAAAATCATGAAAAACAAGATTTATAAACATATCTATAAAACACATCATCAAGTGAATCAGTTTATATTGATGTTCATTGGCTGCGACCCAACGGCGTTATATACCAGTTTAAATAACGCTTTTACTACCGAGAATCTGGTTGGCATCAAGCAACCTGATTATAATTCTAATCCATAATTTAGGAGGCTTTATGCTTTATTATGCTGTCATATTTCTGGTAATTGCGTTAATCGCTGCAGTGCTTGGTTTCGGAGGTATTGCGGGTGTCTCGTCACAGATTGCATGGATTCTGTTTGTGGTCGGCATTATTCTGGCGATTGTGTTCTTTGTCATGGGCCGGAAACCTCGCGTTTGATTGAAAGTCCTTAAATCAGGAGTGTTGTTATGTGTATTCTTATAGGGAGCGCGAATACTTTCCGCGCTCCCTATATTTGAATATCTAATCGTAAAACACGATAAGCGCTACCATCTCCGGCAGAGAAATTGAGACACTTTTTGCGGTTGTTATAAGAGTACTCATTCCGGCTCACGGAAAGCGTTGGATAAAATGTCCTCTAGATCCGGCATCTCAATAGGTTTTACTCGATGGAGATCAAATCCGGCCTGTTCGCTGCGTTTGATGGCCTGCCTGTCACCATAGCCGGACAGGGCTACTAGCATATAGTTTTTCTTCTTTGTATTTTTCAGCAACATCTCGGCAATCTGATAGCCATCCATGCCAGGCAGCCCGATATCCAGAAAGATAATCTCAGGTTGAAATGACTCTGTGACCTCAACGGCACTGAGTCCGTCAGGCAGTAGTATGACCTGGTGACCCAGCCGCTCCAGCAGCTCCTTAAATGAATCGCCGACCAGTTTATGATCCTCAACCATCAATATACGGAGCGACCGTTGCTTGTCATCTGTCTGTATTGCTACAGGTGGAGCTTCGTCCTGATAGGGCTCGCGGGCTAAGGGCAGGATAACGGTCACTTTAGCGCCCTGATTAATGCCACCACTCTCGATAGTGATGGTCCCGCCATGGAGTTCAACGATATTTTTGCACAGCGTCAACCCGACGCCCAGTCCCTTGCTGTGCTGCTCAGTGCGTCCGGCAACCTGATAAAAGGCCTCAAAGATGCGCGCCAGATCATCGCTATCCATGCCCTGTCCGTTGTCTTTCACGACCACCACAGCCTGGCCATGTTCTGTGGTGCATGTGAGTTCAATAAACCCGCTGTCTTTATTGGTGTACTTGAAGGCATTATCCAGCAGATTGCTGAATACCTGAATCAGCCTGGCTTGATCGCCTTTAATGAATACCTGATTGCAGTTGTCTATGCGCAATTGATGGCCGTGCAAATCCACCAATGGCATGACCATTTCAACCACATCATCAATGATTGTTTTGAGATCAACGACAGCCGTCTCAAGCCGAATCTTGCCCTGGGTGAGACGTTCGACATCCAGCAGATCATTGACCAGTCTCACCATATGACGCGTTTGGTGTTCCACGGATTCCAGCGCCTTTTGATAGGTCTGTATGTCCGGCTGGAGCCTGGCGAGTTCGATGGCGTTTATGATGGGCGCGAGAGGATTCCGGAGTTCATGCGCCAGCATCGCGAGGAACTCATCTTTACGTCGATCAATCGTTTGCAGCTCATCGGCGCGGGCCAGTAGTTGCCGTTCAATGTTCAGGCGATAGCTGATATCGCGGATGATAAGAGCTATTTCCTGTCCGTTGCCCTTTTCGTTGCCTATTGGAGAATAGGCGATTGAAACATCCAGCTGCTTATTATCCTTGCCGACATAGCCTGTTTCAAAATAGGCAATTGTCTCACCTGCCTGCAGCCTGGACATTATGTGATCGAATTCTTCTTGTTTATCTTCAGGTATCAGGCGTTTATTGGATTGTCCAATCATCTCATCGGCAGAATAGCCAAACATTAGTTCGGCAGCCTGATTCCAGTTGCTGATTATTCCATCCGGTTGGATAGTGATGATCGCGTCCGAGGTTGTCTGTACAATGGTAGCCAGTTTACTTTGCTCCCTCTGGGCCTTTACACGTTCCGTCTCGTCGGTAACCAGCACGATAATGCCCAGTACCGTTTTTTTGTCAGCAGCAAAATGTGGCACATATTCAAGCCGTACATTCCGGGATATGCCGTGTTTGTATACCATTGATTGTTCATATGTCTCGTATTTGCCGCGCATGGCTTTATCAAAATGCGGCTTGATTTGCCGATAGGCCTCATCGCCGAGCACATCAAGGAGGTGATGACCGAGCATCTGCTTTCTGTCCAGGCCAAACCACTGATTGTAAGTCTTGTTGATAAAACGATAGATACCCTGAGCGTCTACATACGAAACCAGGGCTGGCAGAGAATCAGTGATCATTTTCAGCAACTGTTCGCTTTTCTGCAGTTTTTCTTTAGCGGCTAACTCCTTGCTCTGAGCATCCACTATTGCCGTGATATTGTTAAAGGTCACCACTACGCCGTCGATTTGATCTTCGCTGGAACGATACGGCGTTATTTTCATATCGAACCAGTTGCCGTCGAAGGCGCGCACCAGACGCTGCACAGGGAGCAATGTTTCCAATACCGTTCTGGCGTCTTCTTCCAACGATATATCATCAAAGCTTTTCGTGAGCTCATGGATAGGCCGGTAGGCATCGGTCTCACGCAGATGGTATAGCTGGGTCGCGGCAGGCGTATAGCGTTTGATGCGCAGTGATTTATCCAGGAACAGGGTGGCGATTCGAGTGCTTTCCAGCAGATTCTTTATGTCGTTATGCGCATGGCGCTCATTGATGATTTTCTGATTCAGTTCTTCATTGACGGTCTTGAGCTCTTCATTGATAGACTGAAGTTCTTCCCGGGAGGTTTCCAGTTCCTCATTGGTGGACTGGAACTCCTCGTTCATGCTCATCAGCTCTTCATTGCTGGACTTAAGTTCCTCGTTGGCGGATTCCAGCTCTTCCACCGTCGATCGAAGATGCGCCTTGGTGGCTGCAAGTTCCTGCTCAAGCAACTGGAGCTGATGTACTTCGGGAGTGTCTTTTGCTTGGAGGTTTGGGCTTGAATCTATCCGGGTTTTTTCAAACAGCACCAGCCAGAGAGCATCACTGCGGGCATGTTTTTTATATGACTCGATGCGCAGTGTAATAACGAAGTCCAGTTCTGAAGTAATGCGCCTGCTGACACTTTCAGAGCCCTTCTCGGCAGCGATGATTGCCAGACGCAGTTCAGTCCGCAGGACGGGCTTGACCAGGGCCAGCACATCATTAATAGGTATGCCCGGCGGATGCGTCAGAAAGGGATCGGTATCGCCGAAAAACTGAATGATCTCGCGATT
>JBGTHR010000364.1:0-2331 GCA_041746095.1 Gammaproteobacteria bacterium
TCTCTGCCCATTCAATATAGGCGCGATCCGGAAGGAATTCCGTCTTTTGCATGCGCCTCAATAGATAGTGATTTTCGAGATCAGAATCATCGAATGACAAGCCGAGTTTCTGTATTTGCTCGGCATAAATCCGCAGGCGAAATTTTTTGATGCGCTGCGTCTGGCCCTCGGTAGTGCGTTGTGAATGCTGGCGACGATATACCAGAACTTCAGGCAGATTAGCGAGTTTGTAACCAGCAGCGATACGCGCCCACATGTCGTAATCAGATCCCAGCGCATACTCTTCTTTATGGCCGTATACCTTGAGAATATCCAGGCGTCCCATGCTGGCAGAGTTCTCAAGGCCTGAACGAAACAGCCTTTGTGCTGCAATGTCATTCGGTCTTGTGGTTTTACGCTTGATCTTTTTCTGGCGATTGCCATGATCGTCAATCCAGGATATCCAGGTCCCTACTGCAGCGACTTCGGGATTGGCATCCAGAAATGCCACTTGTCGTTCAATCCGCTCGGCAGCGGCGACATCATCACTATCCAGAAAGGCCAGGTAGTCTCCCCTGGCAAGTTCCAGGCCACGGTTGCGGGTTTTAGGTATGCCGAGATTGGTCGAATTACGCACCAGACGTACGCGGTCATCCTTATAGTCATTAATAACATTCAAGCTGCGATCGGTTGATGCATCATCAACAATCAGCAACTCAAAATCCGTAAATGTTTGCTCAAGAATACTGTCAATCGCAGCACGAATGTATCGCTCCCGGTTATATACCGGAATCAGAATGGTGACCCTTGGGTGCGGATTCACGATTGATTTTGTGTTCTATTAGACGTACTTGGGAGCAGATAAAATAATGGCGATCAGCGAGGCTTGTTTAATACTCAGAGGATAGAATTTGCTGGTATACACTCCGCCCGCCCAAGATCACTATAACCCAGATTTGGAGTGATGCGACTCCTTATCAGATCATCCATTTTCTTACTCTGTACCGAAGTCAGATCGTCTCGAAATCCACCGACTTTACCGCGGCGCACCTTGAGCATGTCAGGATCTTTTGTATCACGCAGGCGCAGACCTGCGTTACTGAAATAATTGGTTTTCTCCAGCTTGCGCAGATTATCGAACGAGGCAAATTCCACGGCTTCACGAATTGCCTCATCACTGGCATCCTCGCCCAAAAATTCCATTACCCGCTTGAGTGTCTCAACAGGCTCTGATCGCAAATCTTCATAACGTATCACCAAACCGTTTGTTAACGCGGACACGTTCCGATACCAGGTATTGTGATACTCAATAAGCGCCGATAATCCCAGTTCAGGATGCATGACATAATCCCAGCGTGAAATCGAATCGCGATTGCGAATGGGCTGTTGCAGCGAGTCACTGATCAGTTCACGTTTGTATGCCTTAGTCCTTTTAGTGAACTGGATATACCACGATACGGCAATATCACAGGGATGGCGCGCCAGAAAAATTACTTTTTTGTTTTTCAGGTCAGCGTCTGGTAGTGGCGCGAACAGTTTTCCAACCTCGCCTTCATAGCTGTAGTGTCCATTGGTAATCAGGAATCTCGGCAGTGCTGGCATTCTCCTGTGGAATTCATCACTTTTAACGACGCGATTTTCAGGCAATCCGTATTTCTTCTGATAGACACGCGAGAACATCACGCGAAACCAGGTGCCACCGGCCTTGGGATGCACAATAATCAATACGTCAGCACGCTTCGCTTTGGCGCGCTGCAATCCTGACAACCATCGGTAGCGCACCGGTATGCGCAGCGATTTCGGTAATATCGAAGTTGCCGCCAGAATGCTGTTATGTTTGATGCGGTCAGAGATCATTCAGAAATCCGCTCGCGCCTCACCACGCAACAACCCCTTGATATAGCGAACTTGAGATAGCGCCCAGTCATTAATTACAACAATAAATACCTTGCGATACCTGCCTTCAGGACAGCGGATTTCCTTGACGCCATGCCAGGACTTATCGCCGCGCGCAAACAACAGGCTGCGATTCCCCAGCGCCTCACTGGCCATCACATTGTCGCCAAAATCCTCAAACGTTGGTGCAGACTTGCGGGGAAACCTGCCGTCATCATCCAGAATCAACGTATCTCCACCCCATAATGGATCCCAGTCATTCGCGGTATTGAGATAAAAGATGTGCGAGCCGAGTTTCCGCAGGGCATCGCAATGCGGTGATACCGAACAGCCATTGGGTGTGTAATGCCAGTGAAAGTTGAATTTAAGGCGGCCACGTCCAAACATGCGCCGAATGAAGCGGCCATATGCATCGCTGTTAAGTTCTTCAATAAAGGCGTGCCAGTGGTCCGAAAT
>JBGTHR010000365.1:0-2866 GCA_041746095.1 Gammaproteobacteria bacterium
CTTCTTGAGCCGCGTTGCAGCGCCCAGCGCAGAGCGTCTTCCTTGACTACACTCATATCGAGCATGTGATCACTCAGTTTGTTTAACCAGTGATACACAACTGTCAGATACTCCTCTTGTTTAAACGGATAAAACGACAGCCACAGACCGAATCGTTCTGACAAGGAAATCTTCTCTTCCACGGATTCGCCATGATGAATCTCGCCATCCACAGGTCTGGCTTCAAGATTCTCATGCATGAATTCAGGCATGAGGTGGCGGCGGTTTGAGGTGGCATAGATCAATACATTCTCAGGGGCCACCGCAAGCGAGCCGTCCAGCATCGCCTTGAGCGCTTTGTAGCCGGGATCATTCGCTTCAAAGGATAAGTCATCCGAAAAGATGATGAACCACTCCTTGCGTTCATGCAGTGGTGCAACGATATCCGGCAGATCAATCAGATCCTGCCGATCGACCTCGATCACACGTAATTGCTGACCAGAGAATTCGTTCAGCAATGCCTTGATGAGTGATGATTTGCCGGTTCCTCGCGACCCCCAAAGCAGAGCATTATTGGCGGGCAGGCCATTGATAAACTGCCGAGTATTCTGTACTAGTTGTTCTTTCTGCCTATCGATATTCAGCAAGTCATTCAGTGATAATGACTGAGGATGCTTTATAGCTTGAAGATAACACGGTTTGCGCCAGCGGTAGGCGATTGCATTCCAGTCGTTAACATTAATGCACTCTGGGAACAGTGCTTCTGCACGCTCAATCAAACCTCCCAGCTTTTCGACCAGTTCTGAGTAATCATTCATTTGAGAATAATACAATCTAAAATTAGTTACCAACTAATATTAATTAGTAAGATAGTATTGTTTATGTCATAACTAAACCCAATTCAGGCGCGTGAATTCCTATCACTATACCTGTTTGAGCGGATCATGACTGAGCCAGGTAGTGGGAAACCATCGGCGGTTGCTCACCAGTATGGAACGTATTTACCTGTTCCTGAACTTCGCGGTCCGCTACGCTGACCCGCTCATGCTGGCGCATGTGTTCGACCCAGGATTCATCAATAAAATATTCGATATAACGATCGGTTTCCGCTACGTCTTTAAACAGTCCCCATCCGAAGGCGCCATTACGCAGCCGTGTGCCACGTAATTCGTTCATAACGCGAATAAAATCCTCCTTGTTTTCTGGCTTGACTCTATATTCCACAGTGACTAACACAGGTCCATGATCCGGTGATAAGAGTGGCTCAGCCGTCTCAGGCGCAGGCCAATGCATGGAAGGCGCAAGATTGGGAATACTCTCTGTACTTAATGGCAATTTTTGTGTAACCAAAATGCTGAGAATAAGTCCGCTCGCTGCGCACAGCAAGGCCGTGGCGATATCAAAACGTGAAGCAATTTCTCCCCAGATCGCACTTCCTCCAGTCATGCCTGCAAAAAATACGACAATGTAAATCGAAACGGCGCGAGCACGAACCCAGTTAGGCACAAGCTGCTGGACAGCAACATTAAGTGACGAGAGCACGGTGATCCACGCCATTCCGGCGAACAGCAACGCAACGTTGGCAACGCTAAACACTTTAAAGACTGCGATCAGAATCATGGCAATGCCAAAAACCAGCGTTGCAGTCATGACAATGGTGTTCGAAGTCATTCTGTTACGCAGACCTGGAAGAATCAGCCAGCCCAGTACGGCGCCGATACCGAATATCGATAGTAATATTCCATAGCCTGATGCGCCACGATTCAGTTCACTGCGGGCAATCAGTGGCAGCAATGCCCAGAGCGCGCTGGCAAAGGGGAAGAAGATTGCTGTGCGTATGAGGACGCGTTTCAACGGCGGGGATTGCCGAACATGCCGAATACCCAGCCGCATCGCACTGAGAAAGCGTTCTGCAGGCAGCATGCTGCTATGCGGTTCGCGTCGCCACAAATACAATGCCATGATGATGGCGAGGAAAGAAGCAGCATTAATAGCGAATGCGGCAGCGGGACCGGCTGAGGCAATTATCAGGCCGCCAATCGCCGGACCAATTGACCGTGATACATTGATTCCTGCGCTGTTTAGAGAAATCGCCGCAGGCAGCATTGTTGTGGGCACCAGCTCGGGTGTCGTTGCCTGACAGGCGGGTGCGGTCAAGGCTGCACCAATGCCGAGTCCAAATGTGAGAACGAGTAATAGCCAGGGAGTTGTCCAGTCTAGCCAGGTGATCATTGTGAGTGTAACCGCAACAATCAGCATGCCTACTTGCACAAAGAGCAAGTAACGACGCCGATCAACGATATCGGCAAGCGCACCGGCAGGTAATGCCAGTAAAAACATCGGTAGTGCCGCCGCAGTTTGAACCAGCGCGACAAACAATGGCCGATCGCTCAGTGATGTCATAAGCCAGGCTGCACCCATGCTATTCATCCAGGCGCCGATGTTGGAGATTACCGCAGCGATCCACAGCATGCGAAATGCGGAATACCGAAAAGGGCTCCACGCGGATGTCTCAGGGCCGATGGCGCTAGCAGGTCTACTTGATGTGTTCACTGCAATCTCACCAGCCCTCACCCACCCTTTCAGTCCTGTCGATGTTCTCTATTGCAAGGGATATCAGTCTGGCCATGGTTTCACTGATTTCAGACGCCCAGTCGCATCGTCTCGTTGCAGCAAGCGCCTATCGGCAGTTCAGAAGTAACCCACCAGCCGGCCCAGAACAAGAACGCCCAGCCACGCCGCTGCGGACACGAGCGCCGCCAGACGCTGCTCCGGCCGACTCATGGAGTGACGGAACCGCGGCTCGAGAGTGATCAACCTGGTTAGCCAAAGCGCATTCAAGCCGGCCAAAACGATCAGCGCCATCTTGGCCAAAAAAAGTTTGGAC
>JBGTHR010000366.1:0-4054 GCA_041746095.1 Gammaproteobacteria bacterium
GTGGCTCGGGCAAGAAGTTTAAAAACTGCCATGGCAGTCTTACCTGAAAACCATCATGCCCATTCCGTTCTGTCTGTAAGCGGGCCCAGAGTTCTTACAAGCTTTAATGGCCGTCAATCTGAAACCGCCGGAACGGCTGCATTCCGTGGCCGGAATTCGGCTCGCCAGCCATGCTGCTGGAATACGCTATTCGGAACGCAAGGATCTGCTGCTCATCGAGTTGGCTCAAGGTAGTGTCACATCTGCTGTATTTACCAGAAACGTCTTTTGCGCCGCTCCGGTAGTGATTGCTCGCCGACACCTGGCCACGGCCATGCCACGGTATCTATTGATTAACGCTGGAAATGCCAATGCTGGCACAGGTCCTGCCGGAGAACAGGATGCCATGCAATGCTGTCAGCAACTTGCTGTAGAGGCTGATTGCCGTGAAGTAGAGATATTGCCCTTTTCAACGGGTGTAATTGGCGCGCGTTTGCCGGCAGAAAAGATCATCAATGCCTACCCACAACTGATCAAGCACCTGGATGAAGACGAGTGGTTGTCCGCAGCCTCCGCCATTATGACGACGGATACCGTCAGCAAGGCTCACAGCCGCAGACTGACCATTAATAATACCGACATCACCATCACTGGAATCGCCAAGGGTTCGGGAATGATTTGCCCGGACATGGCGACCATGTTGTCGTTCATCGCTACGGATCTCAAGATGACCGCGGAGCAGGCTGATGCCCTGCTCAAACGTAATGTGGAAAAGACGTTCAATGCCATCAGCGTCGATGGCGATACGTCAACGAACGACGCCTGCGTGCTGGTTGCCACCGGCAAGTCAGACGTCAGCTATAGCCAGTTGACGCCTCAGGAGACGTTGGCCTTTGAACAGGCATTGTATGAATTGATGAAGACTCTGGCGCAGGCTGTCGTGCGGGACGGTGAGGGTGCAACCAAATTCATCACTGTCAGAGTCGAACACGCTAGTGACGAACAGGCGGCAAAACAAGTCGCATATACGGTCGCGCATTCACCTCTGATCAAGACAGCGTTTTTCGCCAGCGATCCCAACTGGGGACGTATCCTCGCCGCAGTGGGCCGTTCGCGAGTAACGCCTTTGGACATCAACCGGGTAAGCCTTTTTCTAAACGATGTGTGTGTAGTCGAGTACGGCATACCTCACGTGAGTTACACAGAGGAGTCGGGCCAGGCGGTGATGTCGCAGGCCGAGATCATCATTCGCATAGACATGGGTTCTGGCGATGCGAGTTCAGAACTCTGGACCTGCGATCTCTCGCATGAGTATGTGCGCATCAATGCCGAGTATCGAAGCTGACTGTATTGAATGTGGTGTGTCACAATGGAACACTATGATGTTGTCATTGCGATAGTCGTCAACAAGGCCCATCAGATATTACTCTCCAGACGCCAGGCGCATCAACATCAGGCGGGTAAATGGGAGTTCCCGGGCGGCAAGATCAAGCCGGGAGAAACTCCGCAGCAGGCACTCGCACGGGAGCTTCAGGAAGAGCTTGGCATTGCTCCGCTGGCCAGTCAGCCCCTCATCAGAGTCGAACATACCTACCCGGACTGTCACGTTTCATTAAACGTACAGGAGGTCAGTGATTATAGTGGTGAGGCGGTAGCCCTGGAGGGCCAGGAAATACGCTGGCATTCGCTGGAGATGCTAGCGAATCTCGACTTTCCGGCCGCGAATGCGCCTATAGTGACGGCTATAAGATTGCCGCAGTACTATCTGATTACTCCGAATCCTGGGCGGGACTGGAAGCAATTTCTGGATCGGCTTGAGCATGCCTTGTCATCTGATATTCGACTGGTGCAGTTTCGTGCACCTGACTTGTCTGTGAGTGACTATCTTGCGCTTGCAAGGCGGGTCATTGAGCGTTGCAAGCGCTACGGCGCCAGGTTGCTGATCAATGCCGACTCGGAATGGGTCTCAGAAGTTGCAGCGGATGGCGTGCATCTTAGCAGCAGCCGTTTGATGTCCTGTCGCCATCGTCCTCTGGATGCTGAGTATCTAGTTGCGGCCTCATGCCATACTGTTGAAGAATTGCAAAAGGCCGGCGAGATTGCAGCGGACTTTGTGGTGCTGTCACCAGTGAACTGTACCTCCTCTCACGCCGGCTTCAAGCCGCTCGGTTGGGAGGTATTCGAAGCGCTGTGCAGTCGAGTCAACCTGCCGGTATTTGCCTTGGGCGGTATGCGTAAAGAGGATGTTGAGTGTGCTAGACGGGCAGGCGCTCAGGGAATCGCCGCAATTAGTGGCCTGTGGCCTATATAGAATGAGGTAAACGTGTGAGCCGCATCAATCGGATTGCTGCGTTCACAGCGAGCTGCGGGCAAGTTCAAATTCGACATCATTATCCGTCTGTAACGCACGCACGGCCAGATCTTTTTGTTCCAGAAAACGGATCGAAAAGCGGTGTTTTCCGGCGCTGATTTCCGGGTAAACACTGCAGTCATCAGGCATGCGAATGCGGATCATCTGATTAGGCTGGCCGACAGCCAGATTTTCCTGGTAAAAACCGTTTTTGGCGAGCCTGGGTTCCAATGCTGTACTCTCACGAATTAGCCTGAGAACGACATCCACTGCTTCCTGTATCCGCTTGAACGGATGCATCCAAGTTTTGATCAAATCATGACGTTCAGCAACCGGACTGTAGAGCCAGAAGTGGTAGGCGGGGAGATCAAAATCACAGGTACCGCCGGGAATGGCCGTTCTCTGCCGCAGGCTGTTAAGAAAATCATTGGATTTGAGATTCAGGCCGGGCTGGCCACTCATGTTATGCAGAGAGTCGATCAGTTCGTTATTCCGCGTCATGATTCCGCGCAATTGTTCACGGTCAATCGAGGGTATTTGTTCCAGGTATTCCAGATTGGTAATTTGCCGCTTCAGTTCTTTCATCAGCTCGCTTTTCAGATCGCCCCGAGATGCCAGATTCAGGATTTCCAGCACGGTCATCAGCGCACTATGGGTATCAAATTCGGTGGTTTTGTCCAGGCAGAAATCCAGACGCAGCATCAGTTGTTCGAGACGCAGGAAGGTGCGAACACGTTCATTTAGCGGTTGTTCAAAGATGAGGGCGCTGCGCATCGATTGAGTCAGGCCAAAGTTTTGTAATGGTGAGTTGGGGACACGTTTATAAAATCTGGTTGTAATTCAGAGATGGTATCTGGCGTCAGACGAAATCCAGACTTATCAATCGACTAATGGGTTGTAGACCCATAAGTCGCTGATAACGTAAGGTAATCTTCATGAATCAGCTTGATAGACTCATGAAGCGACTGCAAATTACCGGTGTTGCTTAGTATTTCAGTAGCAATCGCCAGTCGTTGTTCGCGCGACGCCTGACTGCGAATGATAGCATGTACCTCTTCGTCCTGGCACTGATCGCGAAGCTTAACCCTGGCAATCTGCTGTTCCTGGCTGCAATCGACGACCAGTATTCGGTCAAACATTTCATGCATGCCGGATTCCAGCATCAGAGGCGCCACTGTAATGCAGTAGTCCGCCCTGATCGACTGGATTCTACTGGCTATCTCTATTTTTACCGCGGGATGAAGAATTGCTTCGAGCTTCTTGCGCAGTATGGAATCACTGAAGATCAATCCCCTGAGTGCGCGCCGGTCTAGTTCGCCCGTATTGCTGATTACACCGGCGCCAAATGCCTGCGCAATGCGGTCAAGCGTGGCCGTGCCGGGGCGGGTGAGCTTACGTGTGATCAAGTCAGCATCAATAATAGGTACGCCAAGGCGGTTAAATTCATCGGCGGCTGCGGATTTGCCGCAGCCTATACCTCCAGTCAGCCCAACAGACAGCATAAACGCCATTCGTCCTGATATTTCATCAAGGTAGACGCTGTGCCTGCAGCGCTAGCGAAAACTGGCATCCAGATAAAATTGAATGATTCCGTCACCCCAGATGAACGCGATCCAGCCAGCGATAGCAAGATAAGGGCCGAATGGAATCGGTATGTTTTTATCATGGCCCTTAATCAGGATCATGCCAATGCCAATCACGGCGCCCACCAGCGACGATAATAGT
>JBGTHR010000367.1:0-1565 GCA_041746095.1 Gammaproteobacteria bacterium
TGTCACTGCAGCCGCTGCCGTAAGGCTATCGGTACTGGACATGCCACCAATCTCATGATTAAGACCGGGAGCGTGACATGGACTCAGGGAGAGCATTTGCTGAGTCGTTATAAGGCGCCGGAAGCCGAACGATTCAGCACCTGTTTCTGCAAAAATTGCGGCAGTCTCTTGCCGCGCTATGTCCCGGAATTGAATATGGCGGTGATTCCCGCCGGTTCATTGGATTCCGCACCGGACATTCATCCGCAGGCGCATATCTTCTGGGATTCACGCACAGAATGGTCATGCATTGCTAATGATCTTCCGGTGTATTCTGAATATCCGAAATAAATCTATCGAATTTATTGCATCGCCGCCGAGTCGAACGATTCGATAAACCAGATAATCCACAATGTTATGAATCCAGGATTTAAGAGGAACAGAAATGACGGACACGAAGAATGTAATGGGCGAACCACTCGAACCCTGCAGCAAAAGTTTAATGACCGGGTTTTATCGCGATGGAAGTTGCACCGTTGGCAACGACGACCTCGGTGTACATGCGGTATGCGCTCAGGTCACAGAGGAATTTCTGGCCTACACAAAAGCGCGGGGCAATGATCTCAGAACACCGTTTCCTGAGGCGGGTTTTCCCGGCCTTAAACCCGGAGATCGATGGTGTCTGTGCGCTGCGCGCTGGAAAGAGGCACTGGATGATGGTGTCGCGCCGCCGGTTGTCATGATGGCCACGCATGAAGCCGTGCTGGAATATGTATCACTTGATGAGCTAAAAAAGTACGCGCTGGATTTTCATTAGATAACTTCCGGTTTTCGCATCGTGGCCAGTATCGTCTTATCCGCAGGAGTAGTTGTAAGTCGGCCAATCGGCGGTCTACCTCATTACCTAATGCTTCGCCTGTTCAAATACTGGGATTTCCCCAAGGGCCAGGTAGGTCCAGGTGAAGATGCTTTGCAGGCAGCCATTCGTGAAGTCGAGGAAGAAACTACGCTCAGGGCACTCAGCTTTACCTGGGGTGAGACATATTGTGAAACTGGGAAATATGGCAAAGGCAAGATAGCACGATATTATCTTGCGCAGTCTGTTCATGGTGAAGTTGCTTTGCCTGTCAGTGAAGAACTTGGACGGCCGGAACATCACGAATTCCGCTGGCTGGATTATTCATCCGCCCATGGATTATGCAACGACCGATTAAAGAAAATTCTGGAGTGGGCGAATCACATCACCAATAATTCTCGCACTTGCTAACCTTATATGCCGATCACCTTGTATACAGTCGGCCACAGCAATCGCACACTGGATGAATTTACCTGCCTTCTTTTGCATGCGAGTATTGAATGCCTGGTGGATGTACGCTCCTTTCCAATGTCGCGTCACAATCCGCAGTTTTCAAGCGAACCGCTGCGCATGAGTCTGAAGCAGGATGGAATTAGTTATCACTGGGCCGGAAAAGCTCTGGGCGGTCTTCGCAAACCACTGGGAAATTCAAAGCACTCTGCCATTCAGGAAGATGGCTTTCGCGCTTATGCAGATCATATGCAGACAGAGGTCTTTGTCAAATCAATAC
>JBGTHR010000368.1:0-3325 GCA_041746095.1 Gammaproteobacteria bacterium
GGTACGCCGCAAGCGGCGAACACGGCCGGTAAAAATGGCGAGATCGTCAGTCCGCGAGTATGGCCATCATACGGATCGGCGATATCCACAACCTCGTCTACCGGGGCCGTGACGGTGGTCATGACATCTCGAATTGCCTGCAGTGCGCCACCGTTTTCGTCATCGGTCTCACGCTTCATGCGCAGCGCTATAAAAAATACGGCGGCCTGTACCGGGTCGGCGTTACCGCTCAGAATATGCAGCATAGCGCTGTGCGCTTCCTCAAATGACAGATTTTTGCTGTACTCCGGACCGGTCGCCACTTTCTGAATGCAGGATCGCATGATCAGATTAGCATCGGTTGCGGTATTAGCGGGTGTGGTCTTCGGCTGGGCAGACATAAAAGCGTGTCAGGTTAAGGTTTTTTTAGAGTGCAGAGCATACAAAACTTCATTAGTTCGCTGAATATCCCTATAGAGGTGGCCTTTTGGTAGTATTCAATAAGCTAACTCAGGATTTCGACTCCGTATACTTACACCCCCAACAGAGGTATTCGTAAGCGTTAACAGGACGAGTATCATAGCAGCATTCTATGATGCTGAAATCAAAGTAATTTTTCAGAATTTCCAAAGAATTTCAGAGCTATTCTAGTACAGTGGAGGCAAGCATGCCGGAAGAGGATTCAATCGATTTTGCCAGTGGTATGTCGGCGTTTGAGGCTAAACATTTTTCGCGCGCCATGCAGTTGTTATCGCCACTTGCCAATGAAGGCAACATGGATGCACAGCATCGCTGCGCCATCATGTTCCAGAATGGGCTGGGTGTGCACGCCAACCCTGTGTTCGCTTTAAAGTGGATGCGAGCAGCGGCAGAGCAGGGGCACGCACTGGCGCAGCATGGACTGGGTTTTATGTATATGGAAGGCGATTGCGTGGAAAAGAATGGAGAGGAGGCGATCAAATGGTTTACGCTGGCCGCCGAGCAAGGTCTGCAGGGTTCACAGACCACCCTGGCCATGATGTATGAAGAAGGCCGTGGCGTGGAACAGGACGCAGAGAAGGCCAGGGAATGGTATGCCCGGGCAGGCTTTTCCGATTAGACATAGCATTAGACTGACATGCGGCCACTTCATCTTCTGACGATACTGGACCAGGAATTCCTGGGCGCCCATAGCGGTCACCACACCCCCGTGATGCTGTGGGGGCCGCCTGGAGTGGGCAAGTCACAGATGGTAATGCAGGTTGCCGAGAGGCACGATGTTCCCGTCATAGACATCCGGCTCTCGCAAATGGAGCCCAGCGATCTGCGCGGTATTCCGTTCCGCAATAACGAACTGGTGGAATGGGCAATCCCTGCAATGTTGCCGGATGCCGATCGTCACGGCCGCGAAGGCGTATTGTTTCTTGATGAAATTACCTCGGCGGCGCCCAGTGTCTCGGCGGCGGCCTATCAGTTGATTCTGGATCGGCGTCTGGGAAATTATCGAGTGCCCCCGGGCTGGGTCATCTTCGCTGCAGGCAATCGGCAGGGCGACCGTGGCGTCACCTACACGATGCCTGCGCCACTGGCCAATCGCTTCTCTCATTTTGAAGTGGACGCTAATCTGGATGACTGGGTCGCATGGGCTTATGCCAACGGCATTGATGATCGCATCATCGCCTTTTTGCGCTTTCGCCCGGACCTGCTGTTCGATTTCGATCCGGCGCATAATCCGGTCGCCTTCCCCTCGCCGCGCTCCTGGGAATTTGCACATCGGGCGCTGCTGAAATTTCAGGACTACCCGGATCTGCTGCTGTCGTCGCTGCAGGCCTGTGTGGGCCCGGCGGCCGGTGTGGAGGTGAATGCGTTTATCGCCAGTCTGGATCAGATGCCGGATCTTGATGCCATTATTCGTGGTGAGGATGTCACCGCTCCGAGAGAAATCGATCTGCAATATGCCGTCGCGGCAGCCCTGGTCGGGCAGGCCATTCGCGTGCGGGATACCGGTGAGGCCGCGTCTACCCACGGCAATATCCTCAACTTCGCCTCCAAATTCCCGCAGCGCGAGATGGGGGTGATGATGGTATCGGATATGCACCGTGCCATTGGCCAGGAGCTGTTTGAAGTGCCGGAATTTACCAGCTGGGCGGACAAGATTGCCGATCTTATGATTTATGATTCATGAGCACTTATGTTAAGCGTCTCCCAATTCTTGATGGCCTCGTATGAATCGAAAGCAGTTTATTGAATCCCAAGGCACTACATGCCGAAACTGGACATGGAGCTGGTCCTTCATCAATGAGCCGAAGAAGATCATCATCTTTGGCGCTTGGGATGTGAACCAATTAGGGAACAAATCGCTGATTCTGAGCGAGGATTGGGAGATAAGCCGCAGGGGTAAGAAACAGCCTGCTTACGCTCAAGCCAGGGAGCATCTTAGGCTGGTAGAGGAAGAGCAATATCTGCTGATGACCTTTCCAATGGTCCACTCCGTAGTTCATGAAGAAGGAGATATTGGGCCGGCGAAAATTGAGGGCTTCACGCCAAAACTTACCTTCAAGAGCCTTCTCCGCATTGGGCCATGTTGGTATGCGTCTGACGATGAGGTTGGATCACTACTTCCCGAAGAACTTGCTCCGGCCGAGGACATGATTGAAGGCGCGGCGAAATCTGTTTCTGTTAATTCCTACGAGAGAAACCCGGAAGCCAGAGCGCAATGCTTGGCGCATCACGGCTATACGTGCCGAGTTTGCTCTTTTAATTTTGAAAACTTTTACGGGGTTGTCGGACGAAACTATATCCATGTTCACCACCGTGTACCTTTGTCAGAAATCAAAAGTGAGTACGTTGTAGACCCAGTGAATGATCTAATTCCGGTTTGTCCTAACTGTCATGCCATGATCCACAGCACACGACCAGCTCTTGGTGTTGACCAACTAAAAAAGCACCTCGAGGATCGTTTAACAGACACATAACAAGAGTTTAATCTGAAGTCACTCTGCATTACGGCTTAATCCAAGTTATATTTTCTATCACTGCTGTCCCGTTAACTATCAAAGCAAAGCCAGCTGATTAATGTTGGGTTGATAATTATTCGGCGGATCGCCTCTGAGCAACGCCATCAAATCACGTTTCTCGAACAGATTCATGTGTAATAATCGTAGGAGTTGCTGTGTGCTTTTCTGCAACTTTGACTGAAACTTGAGAAAGGCGAGCAGTAGATACACACACATCGCGATCCAGACCTGTGTCATCACGGCATTCTTGCTGGCGCCGACAAATGCCTTGATCTTCAGGTTCTGTTTGATCCATTTAAAGAACAGTTCGACCTGCCAGCGTGCCTTATAGATGTCGGCAATGGTCCTCG
>JBGTHR010000369.1:0-21180 GCA_041746095.1 Gammaproteobacteria bacterium
ATTGGTTGCCGCGCGTATCTAAAGTAAGCTGGCTGGTATGCGATGGCCATAGTTCAGCAACATCAGAATTTACCTGATTCGATGAGTAGATTAATTGCGACGGCTCCATCGCCATACCATCATAAATATGTAATGTGGTATTGGCTTCATGCCTGCGCAGAATACGGTTTATCAGCTTGTCCATATTAAAGATGCCAAATACATAACCAGTGAGCGTTGCACGGCGTTCCTCAAGGCTATTCACAGGCCTGTTTTCTTCATAAACGGGAAGAAACATGATAAAACCGCTGGAACTCTCACTACCGAGCAGGGTGATCATGGTGGTGATGCTGGCCTGGCCGGTATCGCGGGCGCGCAACATGGCCGCTCGGCGTGTGGGCTCCGAAAACATATCGAATCCAAGTTCACGCGCATTGCGTTCATTTGTGGGTTCCAACTGAGTGATGGCAGCGTACTCCTGCCGCGAACCTTCCGGATGAATCGTATAGCCTGAAAACCCCTGGTTGCGGACTGATTGAATATGATTTTGCAGTTCTGCCGCAGGTATGTACTTGCTGTAGCCCAGGGCCTGCAGGGCGGGATAGTTTTCCGCGAGATGAAGACTATCCGCGTAGATACGCCATTCATTCCGGGTAACCTCTTCAGAAGCATGCAGCAGACCCTGGGCGCCATTCAGAATCTGTTCATAGACGAGCATTCTGTCCATAATATCCTGCAGAATGGATTCGCTATTCTGATTGAATATCTGCGATCTTTCCCGTTCGACCGCGATACGAAACGAGTTCCATATCCACAGAGTCAAAATCAGAGCGCATGTAAGTACAAGCCATGCGCTCGCTGAGGCCAAGGTCCAGCCCATCTGGTGGCGTTTGGATTTCTTTTGCGGTTTGAGGCTGCCGAACATGGATCAAATCGTTGCACAGATTTGACGAGATTAACAGTACATACACATATATGCTCAATAATGCTGTCGCTACATCAGGCTGCTCTAAGTAGCGTGCTGATTAACAGTAGCTTAATTGAATGTGCTGCGCTGGCAAGCCCGCCATACAGTCATTCAAAAGGAGTAAAGATTTGTTCCCGGCATCACTCATCAAAGCCATGCCATTGTCGGCAATGATTAATCGGCGCTAATTCGTAATGTTTCCTGAAACTGGTTAGAGGCTGCGTTTGTGGATTGAACATTAATTTTGCTGACAGTATTGGCGCCTGCCCTTGTGAAACAGCCTGTTTGAAACGTATAGAAAAATCCACTGCGCGATGGAGGTGTCGAATAGCTGTAATTTTATGCGCCCAACGCGCCTGCGCAGCTACTGCCCTGGCCTGCGGTGCACCCATAGCAGTGGTTGGCGACATGGATTGGCTGGCCTTCAAGATTCATTTCAATCAGATCGGAAAGATGAGTTTTGCCCTGCAAATCGTTTTTGATCGGCATGTTTAACATCTGGTTAAAATCACAGTCATAGACATAACCCTGCCAGTCCACACTCAGCGTGGATCGGCACATGACATGTGCAAGATTGTCCGGTTGATGCGCATTGCGCAGTGTATCCATATAGTCATGAAACTGGCCTTTGGAGATAAGGGTGCTGCCAAATCTCTTGATTGGCATGTTGGTAATCGTGTAAAGCCGATTAAATACGATATTAAACTCCTGCTCAAGATGATCGTAATAATCTCTTTCCAGCGACTGCTGTGGCGGCGGCAGCGTAGCTCCCTGCGGGTTGTAGACCAGATTCAGGATGAGTCCGCTATCGGGTTTACCATACCCATGCCGGTTTAATTGTCTTAATCCGGCAATACTCTTGGCAAATACACCGTCACCGCGCTGCGCGTCGACGTTTTCCCGTGAATAACAGGGCAGTGAGGCTGTGATTTCCACTTGGGCCTCAGCCAGGAATTCTGCCAGGTCTTCATGGCCAGGTTCTTCGAGGATGGTCAGATTACAACGGTCTATAACCTGTATTTCCATGGCGCGCGCTTGCGCAACCAGACTGCGGAAGTGTGGGTTCAGTTCCGGTGCGCCACCGGTGAGATCAAGAGTGTTGAGTTCTGCTGCGCGCAGAAAATTCACTACCACTTCAATCGTATCAGCTTCCATCAGCTCCTTGCGCTTGGGACTGGCATTCACATGGCAGTGCAGACAGGCCTGATTGCAGCGGTAACCAAGATTAACCTGCAAGGTCTCAAGCCGGTTACGATTAAGGGCAGGAAAATCGGTAGATTTAAGTAATGGATAAGTGGCGTGCACGGTATCGTTTGCCGATTGCGAGTAATTGGTTATGAATTATTGTGTACAGGACTCGTAATTAGGACTTTGCGGACTTAGAGAGGTTCATAAATGTTGTAATACTCGATAACGCTGAGTAAAACTGGCGATTATTCGAGTGGCATGGCATCTGCATTAACCTGTAATTCGGCCTCTAGCGACCGCCGATGCTGGCTGGTGTACTCATGAAATCGTTTGCTTGGCCCCACATCCTCATATATAGGATCGCCAAGCTCATCGTTCTGAATAACCTGGTTGCCTGGAATATAGGGCAGAGTCGCTTCGACCTCGTGCAGCGCGGCCGAGATCAGGTCTGTGATGACACCCTGCAATCCTGTCGAGGGGTACATTTGCGCCAACGCCTCTAGACGTGCAGCATCGTGAATATTGAGTTTAACGGTATAATCTTTTGCGGTTAGATTCGATTCACCAGATTCCTGCCAGTGGTCGATCAAGTCCTTGAGTTTTCTCATGGATTCAAGATATTTTAAGGGTGGATACTCGATTTAATAGCGACAGACTATTGCATAATGGACATCTTGGCAATCGATCAATTACACGATTAATCTTAAAAACTCATGTCTCTCAGCAGCAGAGTTAAGTGTTGTAATTTCCAATGACCGTTTAGGATCTCAAGGTTATTAGATAATACGATGGGTATTAAAGTGCTTTCCAGTTCACGCGCTATATGAGTTGCCGCGGATGGATTCTGATGGCATTTTGATGCTTTAACCTGTGCGCTGAGGGTATCTCGGCTATTTGTTTTTTTGTGCCTGGCAACCGGAGAGAATGATGCGACTTGTAACGTGTCTTTATGAATCAATACCCCACCTTGGCGTTGTTGTTAATGAGTCAGTATGGTTGCCTGCTCTCAATGGAATGATCGATCCTGAAAATAACAGCATGCTTGAGCTGATTGACGCAGGAAACAGTTTGCTTGAAAAATTTCGCGAGGCAACCGCCAATGTAAATCAGGCGGAGTGTATTCCGTTGCAGCAGGTGGAATTGCTGGCGCCTATACCCAGACCCAGACAAAATGTTATGTGCCTGGGCTGGAATTATGCTGATCACGCTAAGGAGACAGCGCATGCCATCAACCGCGAAGTGCAGGTGCCCGATCATCCGATTGTTTTTACCAAGTCAGCTTCGTCTATGAACGGGCCGTTTGCGGATATTCCGTATGACGCATCAGTCTCCGACAGGATCGACTGGGAGGTGGAGCTGGGTGTAATTATAGGCAAATCAGGCAAGCAAATCCCTGTTGAGCAGGCGCTTGATCATGTCTTCGGCTATAGCGTCATCAATGATATTTCCGCACGCGACATGCAGCGCCGTCACAAACAGTTCTTTCTGGGCAAGAGTCTGACCGGTTCGTGTCCGATGGGTCCATGGATTGTAACATCGGATGAGATTCCAGACCCGCAATCGCTTGATCTGAGAAGTCGTGTTAATGGCGAGCTAAAACAGGAATCGAATACTTGTCTGCAGATATTTAATGTCGCCACCACTATCTCGATTCTGTCCAGGGGTATGCAATTGGAGGCAGGCGATATTATCGCCACTGGTACACCAAGTGGTGTTGGCTTCGCCCGCAATCCACCGGAATTTCTACGGCCGGGTGATGTTGTGGAATGCGAGGTGGAACGAATTGGTTGTCTGAGAAACCGCATCACGCAATGACTTCATACTGCTAAGCATTATGAAGTCATCACTAAATATTCGTTGTCAGCTTAGGATCAGCCTGTGGTCAGGGGCACCAGTGCTATTTCCACACGCCGATTCAACGCGCGTCCTTGCGGGTCATCATTACTGGCGACTGGACGGGATTCACCATAGCCTGCAGAGGACAGTCGCAATGGAGGAATCTGGCGGCTGGAAAAATATTGCATCACACTGCTGGCGCGGCGTTGTGACAGTTCCTGGTTATGGGTGTCACTGCCCGTGCTATCAGTAAAGCCATTAATTTCCACGAGTGTTTTCTCATATTCACTGAGTACATCCATAATGGAATCCAGCACCGGGTAAAAATTTGACTTGACAGCGGCCTGATTGACGTCAAACGTGACATTGCCCGGCATATTGAGAATCAGATTGTCGCCCACGCGTGTGACACTTACACCCGTACCCTCAAGTTTTTGCCGCAACTTTGCCTCCTGTACATCCATATAATAGCCGACACCACCACCAGCAATTGCCCCCACGCCAGCGCCAATCAATGCGCGCTTGCGGCGTTCACGGCCATTATCACCGCTGATCAGACCAACAACTGCGCCAGCGGCACCGCCTATGGCAGCGCCTTTAACTGCCTTGCTGGTTTGTTGCTCGCGTGTATACGGATTAATAGTGGTGCAGGCTGATACGGTAAGTGCAGCGATGATAGCGGCTGATGCCAGCAGGGATATTCTGAGCTTCATATAAACCTCGTGTTGTTATCTGAATAGATCGATCAAAAAATGCCAGGGCTGTTCTGACACGTTTATTATCACAGTGAATTAACTATGACTGAGACGTGAGGCTTACCGAATAGGCTTTATGACGGTCGGTACAGGCGAGTGGATACAATGCAGGTAGCCAGGCGATGATGACGCTATAGGCCTGCTGCGGCGACATTAGGCTGATGTTGAGGTCAATGGCTCAGCAGGGAGCGAAACGCTTGAGTGGTCTGTTCACTAAAGCCGTCGGCATCTCGTATGATAAAAAGTGCCGCCAGCCGCATCTTTTCCGCCCAGTGAAACCCTTCAAATGGGCCCATGACCAGCAATGCGGTGGCCAAGGCATCCGCTTGCATGTCCGAATTTGCAACAACGGTTACTGAAGTCAGGCCATGCACGATGGGTCGGCCTGTGTGCGGGTCAATCGCGTGTGAATAGCGTTTGCCATTCAGTTCAAAATAGTTTCTATAATCGCCCGAGGTAGCCACCGCCGTGTCCTTGAGTTCCAGCACATGCTGAACATCGTGCAGTTCGTCTGAACGTTTTTCAACGGCAACCTGCCAGGGTATGCGTTTCGAATTTTGTCCTCGTCCCCGTAGTTCTCCGCCAATTTCCACCAGATAATGTTGAACAGCTTTATGGTCAAGGTATTCCGATATGCGATCCACGGCATAACCCTTGGCAATGGCGGAGAGATCTACATACATTCTCGGCATATCCTTTTTAATCGCAGGCGGTGAATCGCGGCTGTGTAACTTTTTATGGCCGGTTAATTGCAATGCCTGCGCAATGGCCGTATCAGTTGGCACATTGTCCAAATGAAACTGTGGCCCGAATCCCCATAGATTCACCAGTGGCCCCACGGTTACGTCAAATGCGCCATGAGTAAGCACGCTGATTTCCTGCGCCTTCTTCACAACCGTCAATAGTTGTGTTGAGACCGTAAACCAGTCTGTAGTCACACTTTGATTGAAGCGGGAAAGTTCTGAGTCTGGTTCATAGGTCGACATGGAGTGGTTGATGTTGGCAAGTAACTCATCAATGCCGCTTTGCAGGTTGTCCTGCATGAGTCCTTTAGGCATGACTGCGATCTTGATACTGTAGGTTGTGCCCATGGTGTGGCCGTACAGCTCAACAGGGTTAAGCTTAGATGTAAATGAATTGCAGCCGCTACAGACAAGTAACAGGAAAGCAACCAACGCGAATACACAATTACGGTCGGTCAGATATCGAATGTGCAAGGATGTGCAGATATGAATTTTAACAAGAATGGTGTATGTATGGCTAATGCGAACGTAGTTATGGTGCGCCAGTCGTGCAGGGGCGGGATCTGAATGAATTATTACTATTTAATGATTAAATAACCGTCAGGCGCACCACCGTTTACGACGCAGTACACTAAGTATCGATGTCCTCGTTCCATTCAATCATGGAGAACTGATTGCCATCCGGGCTTTCGCAGTCAACAAAATACCCCACACCGGAGATGGCGACTTTATTAGTCAAGGTTTTGCCGCCGTATACCTTGACCTTGCTGATGAATTCATCAATCGAGGACACGCTGATTCCAATCATCCCTCCCCCTGAAGTACTACCGGCCTCACTGCGCAGCATCCCACCGTTGATTCCGTGCTCTTTGGAATCGCCAGTATTGATAATCCAGTAATCCACCATCCCGGACTGGCTGTACCGCTCAAATTTCCAGCCAAATACGCCCGAATAAAACGCTATCGTCTTGCCGGGATTTGCTGAAGCGATATCAAAATGTATGACTCTAGGCATGATCTCCCTCCTGTTGATATTTTGGCTGGTGGTGCGACCAAAGCGAAGACATGCCCCAGAATGGTTCCGGGCCAGCCTTTCATGTTCTTTTGCTGATTGTATGGCTGTAATATCGCAATTATTCAGCAGACTATCAAGGTGTAGCTCTGGGTTTATGATTTTAAGCAATCGGTCTACCAGTAATTCTCTGTGCTGATCTGGCCAGGTTCGCGACGTTTGTTGCGTGTCAGCCCGCGTTCCATGAGAATATCGCAGGTATCGGATACCATTTCAGGATTGCCGCAGATCATGACATGTGACTCCTTAGCATTCAGCGGCATGCCAGCACATTCCTCCAGTCGGCCATCACTAATGGCGGCGGGTATTCTTCCCTGGAGAGCAAAATCAGTGGTTTCCCGGCTTACGAATGGCGCCATGGAGAATTGGCCTGGGTGAGACTGCTGGAGATCTGTAATGGTGTCCTGGTAGGTCAGTTCCTCGGCCGTTCTGACGGCATGCGCCAGCGTGATCTTTTTAAATCGCTTCCAGGGCGCATCCGTTTTTAGTATGGACAGGAATGGCCCCAGAGCCGTCCCGGTCGAAAGCATCCACAAATAACGCGACTCTGGCACTTCGGACAGAGTAAAAAAACCGGCGCCTTTGGGCGAGACCCAGACAGTATCCCCGGGTTGTAAACTGGCCAGACGCGGTGATAGCGGTCCTTCCGGGACTACAATCGAGTAGAATTCAAGTAATTCCTCGTGCGGGGCATTCACAAAGGAATAGGGACGTCCCACCTGATTGCCATCGATATCCAGCGCCAATCTGCCAAACTGGCCGGCTTCGAAAGGCACATGATCGGCTTTTATCTGCAAAGAATAGAGTTGCTCAGTCCAGAATTTGTTGTTGACAACGATCCCTGCAATCCAACGGGCCATATTTACTCCTGAATCCTATTTATAGTGTTTCGATTAATGTGGTCTGCCAGTATGTCGTTCTGGCGGTTTCGGTGTGAATATTGATTAATTGGGCGCGAACATAATCAGGTTTTTTTAGGGCGTGACAGGATATCAGGTCTTACGGGTATTCGCATGGCATCCATGCATAAACTATTTAAAACAAGCTGGAATAATGGTTTACCAGTTTCCGGTATTAACATCAATATCACTTTGACGGGGTATCAGTCGGCTCACGGCGAGTATTAAGCATATATGGCATTGATAAATTTACAGAATATAACAGTCAGTTTCGGCGGTTTGCCGGTGCTTGAGCAGCTGAATTTCCAGATAGAGCCGCGCGAACGCGTTTGCCTGATCGGTAGAAATGGTGCAGGTAAGTCTACATTAATGAAGCTGGTGGATGGGCGTATTGAGGCGGATTCGGGCAAAGTCGAGCGTAATAACAGCCTGGTTTCCGCGCGTTTGCCGCAACAGGTGCATGCCTCACTTGAGGGCTCAGTCTATCAGGTAGTTGCCGCCGGTATCGGTGAGGTTGGGTGCCTGCTCGCGGAATTTCATGAGGCGAGTCTGGTTCTGGGGAATTCAACATCCGCTGCGGATATGCAGCGCTTTGAGGATATTCAACATCGATTGGAGGCTGCCGACGGCTGGTCCATGGCGTCACGCGTGGAATCCGTACTTTCGCGGCTGCTATTAAGCCCCGAAGCTGACTTTTCCGCACTTTCCGGCGGTATGCAAAGGCGGGTGCTGCTTGCCAGGGCGCTGGTGCAGATGCCCACTTTGCTGCTGCTAGACGAGCCTACCAATCACCTGGACATTGAATCAATCGCCTGGCTTGAGGAGTTCCTGCTGCAGTTTTCCGGGTCGTTGCTGTTTGTCAGTCATGACCGCAGGTTCGTGGATCGTCTGGCGACTCGAATTGTGGAGCTGGACCGGGGCAGGCTCACAAGCTGGCCTGGAGAATATTCGGTGTATCTAAGCCGCAAGCAGGCTGCGCTGGAGGCGGAGGCCACGCAGAATGCCGAATTCGATAAAAAACTGGCTCAGGAAGAAGTCTGGATTCGCCAGGGCATCAAGGCCCGCCGGACACGCAATGAGGGCCGTGTGCGGAAACTTGAGCAACTACGAGAACAGCGTTCACAGCGGCGTTCCGTCGAAGGCATGGCCCGCCTCACGATCAATGAGGCAGAACGCTCTGGAAAAATGGTAATCGAGGCAGAACAAATCACCTATTCGGTGGGCCAGCAATCGATCATTGCTGATTTCTCAACCACTATTATGCGCGGTGATCGGATCGGGATAATCGGGCCGAATGGCTGTGGCAAGACTACTTTGTTGAATCTGTTAGTGGGTAAACTTGACGCCAGCGAGGGTAACATCAGGTATGGTACGCGACTGGAAGTCGCCTACTTTGATCAGCACCGCGCCGGGTTGCTGGATGATCAAACCGTACAGGATAATATCACAGGGGGTAATGAGCAGGTCAGCATACGCGGGGAGTCCCGGCATGTGATCAGTTATCTTGGAGATTTCCTGTTTTCTCCGCAACGTGCGCGCAGTCCGGTAAGTGTGCTGTCTGGAGGAGAGCGCAACCGTCTATTATTGGCGAAATTGTTTGCCAAGCCCTGCAATTTGCTGGTCATGGATGAGCCAACCAATGATCTTGATATGGAAACCCTTGATCTGCTGGAGGAATTACTGCTGGAGTTTCCGGGTACATTACTGCTGGTCAGTCACGACCGGGCATTTCTGGATAACGTGATCACCAGTGCCTTGGTGTTCGACAATGGAGTGCTGCATGAGTCGGTTGGTGGATATAGTGACTGGCTAAGAAGCCGCGAGGCGAAATCTTCCGAGAATACGGCGCGCGTTAAACAAAGCATTAAAAATTCTTCTAACAAGGCTATTAAGCCAGCGAGTATGGGCTACCAGCAGAAGCGGGAACTTGAACAATTACCTGCGCGAATAGAACAGCTCGAAATACAGCAGCAAGCGTTGTATAAACAACTTGCCGAGCCGGAATTCTATCAACAGCCGAGTGCACGGATGACCAGGGTAAAATCAGAACTTGAGACTATCGAACAGCAGCTTGGGGAATGTTATGCGCGCTGGGAGACACTGGAGTCACACGCCTCAAGCGGATAAATCTCCGATTTCATCCATGACTAGCGCCCCAGTTCTGGCTGTTCGTTAGAATAATACTTGACGTAAATACGCAACGACTATTCTTCGTAACCGGGTTCCACTATGCCGGAAGAACCATCATCAACAGGAGCGTCCTCATATACCGGCTCTTCATAGACTGGTTCATCGTATACCGGTTCTTCATATATCGGTTCCTCGTATACCTGCCCATCGTAATCCTCTGTGTATTCCTGTGAAGTGTTATAGGCATTGCCACCGGCGGATGCTTCGGCGGGGAATATAACCAGTTTTGAGGGTTTCTGCGAAGGGTCGCTGTCGAGGGCTGATGTATTCTGATCTACGGTGAGAATATAGGATTTTCCCCTCAATATCTGGGACAGCAACTGTCCTAATGATGCATTGTTGATGTGCGATGACACGGCATGCGCGGCCTCAGTATCGCCGATTTTGACCGTCAGGGGCATATGAGTCGCCAGCTCCTCAAGGACTTTGCCCAGTGGCGCATCATTGATGTCTGTGCTGATACGGTCCCCTTCTACGGAGATCGTGATCCCCCCCGCATAGACTAAACCCGCCGTACAACCCAGCAACACGGCTAGCACTATAGCCGCCTGTTTTGTCGCTGATCGTAGAGTTTGATGCCTCGATTTCTGTAAGTGTTTGTTCAAAGTTTAGTGCTCATCAAGACTGCAGGTATTCACACAGTGAACGCTAATAGCATATAAAGCGGGTGCAGACTAAGAGTGCTCAAGTTTATCGTGTTTGCTATTGGGTGGTGGAAACTCCAACCGCTCCGGCAATCGGGCCTTGCCTGAGAGCAGTCGATATACGCTGGCCCACAACCTCTTTATCGCCCGCCATAGTTTAGGCAATACCCAGATCATCAGCACAATGAACAACAGCATCAGCACGAGAAAAACCGAGGGATGAATCAGAGCGGCCCATAAACCCGCGATCACGAGTGCGTCCTCACTCAGAGAAGCAATCCAGTTGCTGAACGGCTCAGGAGAGGCATTGATGAGCACGCGTGTTCCCGACTTGGTGAGATGACTGCCTGCCGCCAGAGTTCCGCCCAGCATGGCGGCGGCCAGCTCCATGGCCGGATGCACGTCACCGATCGCGCCGGCGGCGAGGATGGCGCCTGCCGGGATGCGCACAAAGGTATGCAGCGTATCCCAGCCGGTATCAACACCGGGAAATTTGTCGGCAAAAAATTCAACAAAATACATGAATCCGGCAGCCGTCATCACCAGTGGATCGCTGACGATCTGCAGTTCCACAGGCAAAGTTGCATAACCATTCATATTCATGAAGCCAAGGATGAATACCGTGGCGTACAGATTGATGCCGCTGGCCCAGGCTGCGCCCATGGTCAACGCCAGCGTTTGAATCAGAGTTTGGTAGGTTTCCATGGCAACAACCCTCTAAGGATGGCCGGTCTAATCGTTACGTTCGCGCCCACACCATTCGGGCCATAGGGATTATTATGTGGGTAATATGGGGCCTCAGGCCGCCCATTTCAACATTTCTGCACGTTCTGCCGCAAGCTTGGGGATATCCGCCTGGACAAATGAGTGATGCAGTATCTGCACGCCAAGCAAATGGTTTACTAGCGCATCCAGCTGCACCTTGGTTGAGTTGGGCGTATCGCTCGCTTTATGCAGGGCAAAAAGAGATGCAACCCCCTGCTTGCTGAGCAGGCCGGACTGCTCAATGGCCTCATCTGACAAATATTCATTTGAAAGGGCCTGCATGGCCTGCCATTTTTTCTCGTCGGTATGGGCCGGTGGCGCCATGAAGGCGAATTTCTCACGTTCATACAACACTTTAGGCAACAGACCGCGCATCGCCTCACGCAGTACATACTTCTCAGTCCGGCCTCGAATGCGCATGGAAGGTGGTATCTGAGTGGCATATTCAGCCAGATGATGATCAAGAAACGCCGGTCTGGCCTCCATCGAATTAGCCATATCCACACGGTCACCGCCCCAAGTCAGGATCTGTCCTTCAAGCATGGTCTTGATCCAGACGTACTGTGCCTTATCCAGTGGATGCCTGCCTTCGATCATATTGCCGTCCAGCGCTTCAGCAATTGCCCGGCCTGGCTGATAGCCGGTAATATCCCCTTGCAGTTCTGGATGAATCAGCCCGGGTGCATAGTGTGCCGATGCCAGCCAGGGCTGCAGGCAACTGGGCGTGAAGCCAATGAGACCGTCAAGGGCGGAGTCATGTATTTCGTTTTCGGCCAGCATGGCGCCGGTTACCAGCTTGTTGCTCTCCGACAGCATCTGCTCCCAGGCCGCGCGTTCGGCAGCCGGCAGGGTGTCCAGACCATGCAGGAACATATCACGACGAAACGCCGGATAGCCGGCAAATAATTCATCCGATCCCTCGCCAGTAACCACCACCTTGTAACCAGCATTTTTCACATGCCGGCTCATCAACAGTTTGGCGACTCCAAGCGTGTTGTAGATGCTGCGTTCCGTATGCCAGTGGGTTTCAACAAAATTGTCATACAGATGGTTGGCTTGCAGCATCATGACATCCTGAACCGCGCCTACCGAGTGCGCCATCTCGCGCGCAATGTCGGTCTCATCGTAGTCGCTGTCATCAAAGCCAATGGTAAAGGCCTTGACCGGAGATTGCTGACTGGCGGCAGACAGGCCCAGAATCGCGCAGGAATCAATACCCCCGGAAAGATAACAGGCGACAGGGACATCGGCTTCCAGTCTGAGCTGTACAGCCTGTATCAGGCGTTCTCTTACCCCTTCAATGTATTCCTCATCTGGCAGAATTTCACGATCTTCCGGCAGCGGAAAGTCCATGTCCCAGTATCTATGATCACGAATACGAAATTTGCCGTGGGCGCGTTCGATAATCAGCGCGTGTCCCGGCTTGATCTGCTGTATGCCGTGGAAGGCTGTGCTGCCCGGGACAATAGTCTGCATGAGCTGGTGATACAGTCCTTGCGCACTGAACTCGCGCGGCGTATCAGGATGGGCAAACAACACTTTCAGTTCCGAGCCGAAGATCAGCCGTCCGTTGACTTCGATCCAGTAGAGCGGTTTGACACCGAACCGATCCCTTACCAGCATCAGCCGGTCTGTCGTCCGGTCATAGAGAGAGAAGGCAAACTCACCACGCAGATGCTTGAGCATGCCTTCAAGCCCCAGCCTCGGATACAGATGAAGTATTAGTTCAGAATCACTCTTGGTGACAAATTTTTCACCACGAGAGGTCAGATCCGCACGGATGCGTTTGTAATCATAAACCTCGCCCCTGTGCGCCCGCAGCAAGCAGCCGTCCTGAGATACGACAGGCTGGCGTGCACGATCTTCATCCAGGTCAATAATGGACAAGCGGGCATGGCTGAAGCCTATGCCACGATCCTGCATGGTCTCGACGCCGAATCCATCCGGGCCGCGATGGTATTGAATGGCAGCCATGGATACCAGTAAATGCGGGTCTACTGGCTGATCGGGATTGACGTTGAAGTATCCTGCGATTCCACACATAAAACATTCCAGAATTTAGGTAATTGACAAAAAATTTGTGTCGGGGAGCAAGCCTGTCTATGGCGTATCAATGACGCCGTGAATCCGCTGCACCACACTCGTAAGCAATGCCATGCGCAAATACACCGCCCCCCTGGCCTGAGTGAAATACCAGTTATGCGGTGTGTCATCCAGGTCCGTGGAGAGTTCTTTGCCGCGCGCCAACGGGTGCAGGATGATGGCATCGGGTTTTAAAGGTGATGCCGCTGACAGGCAGAGATCCTCGCCCATCATCTCAAAGGTATCACCCACCCAGGCGATGGAATTGATATAAACCACATCCAGCTCGGGCAGTTCTTCGTTCAGGGATTGAGTTACCCGCAGGTTCAGCGCGGCAGACTCCAGTTCATCTTTTTGGCCCTCGTCAAAGGCATTGTCGATATCACAGATAATCACCACTTCGGCGATGCTTGAGGAAAATAGTGATAGAAACAACAGCAGGCTTCGCACTGTCCGCATGCGGCCGGGCACACCAATAATGCCGATGCGTATACGCTGTTCGGCTGCGGGATTTTCGTCGATCAGTTCTGGCCGCCACTTGAAGAGCGTGAATAGGTCGGCCAGCGCCTGAGTCGGGTGTTCATCAATGCCGTTGCCACCATTGATAATTGGAATACGCAGTGCGGACAGCATGTCGTAAACCGCAGTCACTTTGGAATCCCTCAGCACTACAATATCACCATAATGATTGAACATTTCGGCCACATCCTGCAGGGATTCACCTTTGGCGATGCCGGTGGTGGCTGCATCCGTAATTGACATGACGTCTCCACCCAGACGGTGCCATGCGCTCTCAAAGGACAGTCGAGTGCGTGTGCTGGGTTCATAAAAGGCGTTAATCATAATCTTGCCAGCCAGCGGGAGTGGCATCAGTGAGGGAGTGATCTCGTAAAAACACGCCAGTCTGCAGAGTTGCAGTACCGTTTCACGGTCAAATTGCCGCGCCGAAACGACCGGTCTGTTAGCCAGATTAACCAGCGGCAGCGGATCCTCGGGGATTCTGCGCATCAGATTCCTGGGATGCTCAATACCGAGCTTCCAGTCAACCGGATGCACCGGATCCTTGAGTAACGGGTTAAGTGAGTTCACCAGAGTTCTCCTCTAAGCCAGTCACGAACGAGCAGGACGATTAGCAATACTGGGGCCGCGGCAGTAATCGCCAGGGCGATAGTCACCATTACAGCCAGGAATGTTGCCGATGTCATCATGTGGGCTGTGCCTCATTCAGTCTGTCCCACGCAAATTCGCGAGGCCATAGCCAGGTGCTGATCAATACCACCAGCATGGAGACACAGGCCCCGGTCAGTGCCGCCACGTACCAGTCGATCAGATGATAGGCAGCAAATCCGATGGCGCTGCCGGTGATCATCGCGGTAATGGCGCCAGCCGGATTGGTGCTCTTCCAGTACAGTCCGGCCGCGATTGGCCATATCGTTCTGGCGACAAACGCCCCGGTGATGTTCAGTACAGCGGCGAGATTGCTTATGCGTGGCGCGCACAATAGCCAGGTCAGTATTCCCAGCCCCAGTATCACAAGAGTGCTGGCGCGGCGAAGGATTTTTGCACTGGCTGAGGGCCGTAAATGGCGGCGGTAGATATCCTCAACGATCAGTATGCTAGTCGCGGCCAGTAATGAATCGATACTGGAAGATAAGGCCGCGAACACCATAATAAGCACCAATATGGCGCCAGACACACCCAGAATTTCTGCTGAGACCAGCGGGCCTACCATATCAGCAGCTGGGATATTGAGACCAAGGGCGGGTGCGGCCAGGGCAATAAAGCCTGCCACAATCGGAATGGGCGCCCAGAGAACACCGGCGAGAAAATACGCGCGAAACCCTACCCCCTGACGAAATGCAAAGGCCCGGCTCCACCACACATTGGAATGAAATATCTCACCGATGCCAAACAACAGATTATTGAACAGAAACATGATGGCGGCAGGCATCATGAGATTAAGCAGCTCCGGTCGTTGTTGCTGAACTGCGTCATGTATTTCCTCGAATCCAAGCTTTGTTATGGCCAGATAGGCAATGATAATCAGACCACACAGAATCAGAATGGCCTGAATAAAGTCGGTGCCGATGACCGCCTTGAATCCTCCCAGCAGGGTATATAAGACGCAAATAGATAGAATGACCGACATGCCATAGAGATAGTCAATACCAGTGAGGGCGTTAATGAGAATGCCACCCGCCATGCCCATGCTGACTAGCCAGCCCAAGCAATATAACAACGAGATACCCAGAAATACGCGCCACGCGGTCTTGCCGTAGCGCAGACGGATAAAGTCACCGCTGGTGTAACCCGAGGGCATAAGCAGACGAATTCGGCCTGCCAGCGGCGCGAACAGCAACAGACCCACCGAGCCCAGCGAATATCCCAGCATTCCCCAGATGCCCATCTGAAATGCCAGTTGCGGGGCCAGCATAGTGGTGTTGCTGGTCACCCAGGTGGCCATGGCGGTGGCCACGCCCAGCGCCAGTCCTACCTTGCGGCCTGCCAGCACAAACTGGTCAAGATCCGTGGACTTCCGCCCCCAGTACCAGCCCAGCACCAGCCACAGCAGACTAAAGCCTGCCAGAATGATCCAGCCAGTATCCGGATCCAAAATTGCGTCCTGAGCGGAATTCAAATCGTTACCCTTTTTTGCCGGATAAGACTGGCTTTGCGAAATCAGCCGAGCTTGAATCAAGGGGCTGATTTTGGCATCTTGTAATCACTTTATTCTTTGAGAGCTTCAAGCCTGTCATCGGGCATTCAATGTCGTCATTCACAGTGTCGCCAGGTTTGTAAGTTAAACCGCCTGGCTGTGATCGTGACTTTGCGATACGCCCTCCAGGCTGGCCTCGCGGCTGATCTCAGCAATCGCCTCATCAGTAATCATCACGCGGGCATAACGGTCTTTCATGGTCGTGATCGTGGCATGTTGTAATTGTGGCGTCACAGTGGCGCAGCAATCCTCGATTAATGTGACATAGAAACCCAGATCGCAGGCATCGCGAATGGCCGTAGAGACGCACTCATTGCTGTAGACGCCGGTCACAAACAGACTTTTGATCTCCAGGTTACGCAGCACATACTCGAGATTAGTGGCATTGAACACACCGCTGGCGGTCTTGTTGATCACAATTTCGTCACCCTGAGGGGCGACTTCCGGCAGAAATTCAGCCTCTTTCGATCCTGGCGGGGCATGCAGTCTGAGCCGCTTGTGCCCAGGACCCCGGTCACGGCCATCCAGTGTCAGTGACTGTATGCGCGTATGGATGACCTCCATGTCATTTTTTCGAAAGGCATCCTGTAATTTGCGGATATTAGGTATTACCAGCATTTGCAGACGGTCGAAATAGTATTGTTGCGCCTCTATCGGAACACCCGAACGTTCGATATCGGCAAACACACCATATCCTGGAGCGGCATCCAGATATTGCATATCAATCGTCAACAGAGCGGTGTGATGGTCACGCAGCGATTTAACTACGGCTGGGGCATCAATGATGCCGCTGTTATAGACCTCCTTGAGAGGGTCTATCCTGTCGTACATCTTCTGTTGCTCGGGCTTGGTAGTCTCTTGCATGGTTCGGTTCCTGTCTTAGGCGGCCAGTGTATAAAGCGTGTTCAGCAGCACATTTGCACCGATCTCGATATCTTCCCATGCCGTCCACTCTGCTGCAGAATGGCTGCGGCCTTCCTTGCTGGGTACGAAAATCATGCCGGATCGAACCAGGCTGGCCATCATCTGTGTATCGTGAGCTGCACCGCTGGGCATGCGCAGGCTCTTCACGCCCTGTCTGGCGGCGGCATTCTCGATGGTTTGCATGATCACGGGATCACATTTGACCGGCGTAATCTCACTGAGCACCTCGTATTCAAACATCAGCCCGCGGCGCCGCGCGATGGCCGAAATACTGCGACGAAACGCATCGGCCAGTACTTCCAGCGTCGTCATGTCGGTATCCCGGACTTCCAGCGAAAACTCCACCCGTCCTGGCACCACATTGGCCGCACCCGGGAACAGATCTACTCTACCGATGGTGGCGACACTGCGCATGCCGCCGTTCTCCTCAAGGATTCGCGGAATTTCGCCTGATGCCTCGGCCAACCCCTGAAATGCATCTTTGCGCATATCCATGGGTGTCGTACCTGCATGGTTGGCCACACCAAGCAGGCGCACATTCCATTTAAACAGACCGGTGATGCCTTCAACTACGCCCACGCTGATGGTTTGACGGTCAAGTATTGGGCCCTGCTCAATATGCAGTTCCACGAAGGCATTAATGCTGTCGGGATTGCGTTGTGCACGCAGTACATCCATGGGCTTCAAACCATTGGCCTCCATGGCTTCAGTGAGCGATATGCCTTTCAGGTCTCTGGCGCTGAGTATGCGTTCGGGGGTCAGCTTGCCACAGATGGCCTGAGATCCCAGCATGCCTCCAAATCGACCCTCTTCATCCGTAAAGGCCACGGATTCCAGAGGCAAGGAAACAGGCAGGCTTTGTTCACGAATACAGCGCAGGCATTCCAGTCCGACAAGCACACCCAGGGCGCCATCCAGATGGCCACCACCGGGCACAGTATCCAGGTGCGAGCCGGTCATGACGCTAGGCCGCTTGCCATCCCAGCCCAGGCGGGCATGAATGTTGGCGGCGCCATCGACGTGGACAGATAATCCAGACTCCTCAATACGGCCCTGCAACCATTTGCGCGCCTGCCAGTCGGCCTCGCTGAACGCCATGCGGTAAAGCCCATGATCGTCTTGCCGGCCAATCTGCGCCAGCATTTCAATATCCTGCTGCAGACGATCAAAATTAATCCTGAGGTCCAAATCCGTCATGTGTCTTTAAGGGTTCGAGTGCTGCATGCGCCATGGACAATCAAGATCAATGTGGCCATAAATATGATCGCCCCGGCGGCAAAAAAACTGAACGCGCGTAATAGACTGTGATGCGCTACAGTGACTTTAACGGGTTGACTCCAGTCCGCAACCGGAGAACTTGATGTCACATCCGCGACTCGATAATAGTAATCGCCGTTGTGCTTGCCACTCATGGCATAGGCCTTATCGGCTCCCTGGTAGAGTGTTCGAATCTGTGAAAATTCTGCATCCGCAGATTCCTCCAGGCGGAATTCATGCGGATCGCTTTTAATAGATTGCCAGCTGAGGGTATAAAAACCGGCGTTGGCTTGATCGACGTTGCTGGATAGCGTTATCTTTGAACCAGCAAGGACAGCGCCATGCAGGAATGATGCAGCAAGCAACACTCCTGATGTGGTTTTGAGGAAACGCGACAGGCGCTTGGTAAATAGCGCAGGCGCAGACATACACCGCGGATAAGTATTGAGTTTTGTGGTTTGAGTAGCAATAACCCTTATTAAACTAGCACGTTGAGGCAAAAAATTCTAAGAAATCCATGAATAATTAATCAGTAACGGCTTTTTTAAAGAGCTATTTAAATCCCTTAAGTGTATATAAAGCATACAGAATTGTGCCGATTATTGAATATGCCGCGGCCTAAATATGTGATCAGGCGAAGTTGAATTGATCACATGCTGTTTTCTGTGCAATTCTTGAAAGTATGGTATGCGCAAGATAATTTCATGAATGCTGCAACCGTAGGCAGGCGAATTATTGCGGTTTTTGAGCGGCTGGCTTGATGAGGATTTTGCCATTTTCCAGTCGGACAGGATAAGTATTCAGTGGCTCATCCGCAGGCTCTTCCTGTGGCCTGCCGGTGCGCACGTTGAAACGGCTGCCATGTAGCGTGCAGGTAACCAGCTCACCTTTCAGACAGCCTAGCGCAAGTGAGGAATCCTCATGTGTGCAGGTGTCGTCCACGGCATAAATGCTGCCATCGACGTTGGCCAGTAGTATGGGGTGGTTGCCGATGAAAACTTTGAGTGTTTCACCCGGACGTAGCTGATCCACTGAGACTGCAAAGGTAAATAATGTGCCGGTATCGGGCATGGCTTGGTTTGATGAGTTATTATTTAAATGTATTTAGAGAAAGTCCGCTAGTCTTTTGCAGGGCGTCGAATCAAACCCAAGAGGGATGTGATTCGCTACTGAATAGCCGTTTATTCCGAGTTAGCGGGCGGTTTTTAATAATCTGCCAATGTGATATCAGATAACCATAGAAAATGCCATATTTTATCTTCAAGTTAACCCTGGGTTCTTCGGGCGACATAAAAAATCCCGAACTTCAGGGGAGTTATAATACCTACAAACAGGCAAAGACTGTTACCAGGACGATGCGTGCGGAAATCCCTCCTGGAGACAATGACACTATTATCAAGATCATGTTTGCAGAAGATCAGCATCAAGCAGAAGACCAGTTAATGAGGCGGCGTGAGCGCCCGATCCTTCGAGAGTGGGAGAAATGAGATATTGCTACTCATGCGGACCGCAGGAAACGCTAGACTGGATTAGCAGTATCCCCATAAGCCTCACTGAATAACAGGTTCTTGCATGGATGAGGATGAATTCAGAGCGACGTACCATGCGGTTAATACGCGGCGTTGTATCTTCGAAAAAGCGATTAATTCCAGAGTGTGTAATTGCTCGCAATCCCACAGATTTAATCTGGCGGATCGCGAAGGGGTGAGTTGTACTTCCGAATCCGCAAAAAAATTGTGTGCGGATTACTTGTATGAAGTCAGAAGCAGGGCAAGATTTGTTTTGAGAATCAATAATATAGAAGATTCACTTCCGCATGGATCTGAGATAAAGCTGCAAAATGGGGGCCTGCTGGGATTACAGTCAAACCTTATAGAGCGAAAGAAAAATGAGCAAACAGTCGATGATATCGCTGCCTTACTGGATAAGGCTGGCAGGGTGGAGGAGCTGCAGTATCAGGAAATCGTTGATACAGTGGCTAAATATCAGGGTAGGCGACAAATTTCCAGAAATCGATGTAAGTAATGTCACCAAATCGTGGTCTAATTAGTCAGGAAATACGCTTTTACTGCTTTGTAGGACTTGATGATTAGTATTGACTAACTTGCCAAGTAAGATAGTGTATCTCCGGCGCTAATCAATAACCCGATTTTGACGAGTTATTGTCTGCCGTTCAAACAACAACTTAATTCACATCCCAACTCAGGAGTTTTCACATGAAGACATCTAAAAAACTTACCGGATTTGCACTGGCCGCTGCTACAGCTGCTATCTTCGCTACTGCGCCGATCGCAGTATCAGCTGGTGAAGGTGGCGCTGAAGGCCATTGCGTAGGCGCAAATGCATGTAAAGGCACCAGCGCATGCAAGACTGCCAACAACGCCTGTGAAGGTCAAAACGCATGTAAAGGCACTGGCTTCACCATGGCAGACGAAGAAACCTGCGCTGAAGAAGGTGGAACATTCGAAGCGGCTGAAGAATCCGAAGAAGCTAGCTGAAAATAAGGAATTCCTTCGTAACAAACAGGAGTCACCCCTCGCGGGGTGACTCCTCGTTCGAATCATATCCCTTAGAAGCTCTCACGGTCAGGAGATTAGCATGATTACAGCCAAGAAAATTTCAGGTTTTGCCCTTGCCACCGCAACTGCAGCGATCTTTTTAACGGTGCCTATGGCCGTTTCAGCAGGTGAAGGTGATGCCAAAGGCCACTGCAGCGGTGTCAACGCCTGTAAAGGACATGGCGCCTGCAAAACGGCTGATAACGCCTGTGCCGGGCAAAACGCGTGTAAGGGAACCGGCTTTGTAGCGGTTGACGAAAAGACCTGTGAAGACCTCGGCGGTGAATTCGAGGGCTGATCAGTCACTGATGATTTATTTGTTAATAGATAGCTCGAATTTAGCAATCGCTGCCCATCGGGCAGGCACCTGATATTGCCAACTGCAATAGAGATAAAATTTACGAGGACTCGATAACCATGAATTCATATAAAAAAGTAACTGGTCTTGCGCTTGCTACTACCGCAGCGGCTATCTTTACACTATCCGGCTGCACCACTCCGGGTGGCACAGAAGCCGCCGAGACTCAAACAGCTTCTGCGGAAGGTCATTGCAACGGTGTCAACGCATGTAAAGGACATGGCGCCTGCAAAACTGCTGATAACGC
>JBGTHR010000370.1:0-4368 GCA_041746095.1 Gammaproteobacteria bacterium
GGCGTGTAATTTTCATCCAGGTAGCCGCTCATTTGGCTCAATTATTGCCTTTTTGGCAATGAAAGGGTGAAATATTTTGTAGGTTGAGTCACGAGAATTTATTGTTGATCTGCTATAACTGAAGCCCGCTAGTTTCATTATAGTATCTAAAATCATGAGCTTAAATAAAATATATGGCATGCAGCCAGAACTTTGTACTTTGATCTCTAATCCTTAAATTAAACGCAGTAACTACAAATGTTGCCGCGTTAATTATTTAAAGTGCTAAACATCTATATTCGAATTATATCGATTTCGTCACAGAATTACCGTTTTTTTTGGTGTATACGGCTGAACGGTAGTTTTTTATGGATGAACGGTCATTAGTTTTTTATTCTCATTTTCGGAAGCATTTATCTGTGAAGTGTGAATTCATTCGCATATTAATTTTTCTGCAACAATAACAATTGAAGATAAGAAGGTTTATAACGCAGTTTCATGCCTATTGCTTTAACATTGGGTGTTTGATCTGCGGTATCAGCAGTTATATCAAAATTATAAATTCATAAGGTAACGTTATAGAGAGTCTGAGATTTGCGAATAGCGCAGCAATTCGCTGAGATTCCTGGGAGCGCTCTAATTTTGCCGCGATTTTCGAATTAACAACTTCGCAGCTGGGAAGTTGTTAATTCAGGGTTCAGATGGAAAATTTAATACTCTATTGTTGTAGTGGTCAGCAATCAAGCAACAGTCAATATTTCTTCAGCGATAAAATGATGATGTTCGACAGCGGACAAATATGGACTATCTAGTTGCTATTGTTGCGGCCATAGCAATCAGTCTTGCACTTATACCTGCGATGATTCGTTTAGCGCCTGCCCTGGGTATGATGGACAAGCCCGATCCTCGTAAAGTTCATGAGATTCCTGTGCCACGTGTCGGCGGCTGGGGTATCGTGATTGGCGCCCTCGCGCCAGTCATTCTGTGGGGCCCTGATGACCCGTTAATTTATAGCTATATCATTGGCGCCGCTGTTCTTCTGCTGTTCGGAGCACTGGACGATAAGCTTGAGATGGGTCATTACACCAAGTTTGTCGGACAGTTTATTGCCGTACTACCCGTGGTGACCTACGGTGATTTATATGTGAGCTCACTACCGTTTCTGGGGTTGGACGAAATTCCTCATATCGCAGGGAGGGTGTTCACGTTCTTTGCATTGGTGGGCATGATTAATGCCATCAACCACTCGGATGGTCTGGATGGCCTGGCAGGCGGTGAGTCGTTACTCAGTCTAGGAGCAATTGCCTTTCTCGCCTATCAGGTGGATAGCCATAGCGTAATCCTGATCACTCTGGTGACGATCGGTGGGCTGCTGGGATTTTTGCGCTACAACACACATCCCGCCAGTGTATTTATGGGTGATGGCGGGAGCCAGTTTTTAGGCTTTACGCTTGGGTTTCTGGCTTTGCTGCTCACGCAACGAGTGGATACTTCACTTAGCCCTGCGGTGGTATTCCTGATTCTCGGCTTGCCAATCATCGACATCATAGTCGTTTTTAAGAAGCGTATCAGTCAGGGGATGAACTGGTTCGCCGCGACTCGTAATCATATTCATCATCGATTCCTGGATCTGGGGCTGGAGCATCAGGAAACGGTCGTGATTATTTATTCGGTTCAGGCGCTTTGCGTTGTCAGCGGAATTTTTCTCAGAAACGAGAACGACTGGCTAATCTTGCTGGTTTATTTGGTGATCTGCTTAACATTGTTTGCCAGCCTCGTATATCTGGAAAAGTCGGGCTGGAGTTCAAGTGACAGCAAGCGTTCGTTAGGCTTTGACAATGCGCTCTCTGTCGTCAGACATAAACTGCTGGTCGTAGCGCCAAGACAGTATCTGGATTTGGCGATACCGGCATTTTTACTCATCGGCAGCGCCAGGATCGGAGATGTACCGCGAGATTTCGGCGTGCTGGCCGCTGGCGTATTTTTCCTGCTGCTATTTGAAGCCTTTCTAAAAAAGCCCACGCGCTCTATGGTCAGGCGTGTGCTTATCTACCTTACGATTGTCTGCGTAGTTTATTTGCAGCTGGACTTTCCAAGGCCGGCAATACTTTGGGTAACGTATCTCAAACTGGCTTTTTATATGTTTACTGCACTTGCTGTGGGTCTTGCTATTCGGTTTTCTCCCAAGCGCCGAAAGCACGAGTTCCATACCACTGCCATGGATTATCTCATGTTATTTGTGGTTGTGGCGGCAATGGGATTTTCCAATATTCAGATTGGTGGAAATTACATCAGCGTGTTTGTTGTTAAGCTGGTAATTCTCTTATATGCCTGTGAATTGATGATAATTGAGAAGAGGAAACGGTGGACGCTGCTGACGACATCGTCCCTGATTGCCAGTGGTATGCTCGGAATCAAGGGATTGTTTTTTTCATAATCCAGATAGTACGGCTTGACCTCTCAACCCGTCATGCACGTTATAGTCTGTCAGCATAATGACGCCATATGGCTATTTGTTGCGGCCAGATTCCTTGATTCGTCCTATACTTGCGACTACGCAGTAATACAGTACGAAATTTAATATAGATGATTGAATTTCTGTTGGTTTTCAGCAATCATTGTAATGTATGAATGGGTCATCACATCATCAATTTTCATATGAGTAAATTTATGGAAGATATCACACCCAAAAAGAGTTCTAATACCGTTTGGCATTCGGCTACTGTGACACGTCAACGGCGTGAAATGCTAAACAATCATACCGGTGACATACTGTGGTTTACCGGGCTGTCAGGTGCGGGTAAATCGACCCTGGCGCATGCGCTGGAGGAGCGGCTCCACCAGATGGGTTGCCGCACTTTCGTATTTGATGGCGACAATGTGCGTCATGGATTGTGCGCCGATCTTGGATTTTCTGATGTGGATAGACAGGAAAATATTCGCCGTATCGGTGAAATGGCCAAGCTGTTCCTGGAGACCGGCGTAATTGCGTTGACCGCTTTTATCTCGCCATTCCGGGCTGATCGTCAGCGTGTGCGCGCACTGGTGCCTGAGGGTGATTTTATTGAGATCTATTGCAAATGCTCTTTGTATGTCTGCGAGGGCAGGGATGTAAAAGGTCTCTACAAGCGGGCCAGAGCGGGTGAGATCAAGGACTTTACCGGTATATCATCGCCTTATGAAGAGCCTGAAAATGCAGAAGTGGTGGTCAATACAGGCGAAAACGATTTGAATGATTGCGTCGACCAGGTGATTGAATATCTCCGGGATCGAGGTGATCTGCCAAAATTACGTGGACACGTGACCAAACGCACAGCCTGATTGATCTTGTCAGACGGACCTGGCCTTTCTGTCCAGCCAGACCTCCAGTCCCTGGGTATTGAGCTCCAGGTCGAGTTCAAGAATCTTGTCAATCTGATGCTTTTCCATCGGGCAGCCAAGCGCTGCCAGACGACTGTGCAGATAACGACTAAGCGCCTGGTAAATATGCCTATGTAGATCAGGACCATGAGTGATCTGATGGGTCAAGCCAGACAGGGCTATTTCGCTAAAGCGTTGAATGCCGAATCGTAATTCATCGGCGTAAGGTTGTAGCCCTTCCAGCATGCCGTAATGAGTAAGAAATGCTCTGTCGGGCCTTAGGCTCATAAGTCGATCCAGTGTTTTCATCCATGCCTCGGGATCAAACTGAACTGGGGTGGTGGTTGGAAAGATGTAGGGTCTGTCAGCACACATAAGTTCCAGATAGGAGATACCAAAACTGTCTCCCGTAAAAATGCCCTGGCTATATTCGTCGTATACACAATAGTGGTGGCGTGCATGTCCTGGCGTATCCAGAAATTGTAATGTCCTGCCATTCAGATCAAGTTGCAGGCCATCCTCGGCGTTGATTACGCGGTCTTCTGGCACGGGTATAAGCTTACCGAAATTCGCTCGAAACTCCTGCTCCCCATAAACCGCACAGGTGCCAGCAATGAGTCGGGCGGGGTCAATCAGATGCCTTGCGCCATACGGATGGACTATGAGCTTGGCATTGGGCAATTCAGACATTAGCCGTCCAGCGCCACCCGCGTGGTCCAGATGCACATGGGTAGGCATTACATAGTTGACGTTTTTCGGTGGAATACCCTTGATTGTTAACACTTCCAGCAAGTTCGGGATGGTGTAGTAAGTCCCTGTATCAATAAATGCCGCCTGGTCACCTTCGATTATTAAATAACATGCGGCCAGCTGAGGTCTGTAGTAACCAGTATCGATACAGGTGATGCCAAAGCCAAGATCCTGAAAATCTGGAGATGTGACGCAGCTTTCCATTGCGAATTTAAAGTGCCTATATCTTGCTGGCTATAGCAGGCGTTTGGCAGAGACGACAATGCCGTCTTCGTCGGC
>JBGTHR010000371.1:0-4113 GCA_041746095.1 Gammaproteobacteria bacterium
TTGAAGAGGTTGGTAAAGAGTTGGGCGTCACTCGAGAACGGGTGCGACAGATACAGATGGAGGCGCTGGCGCGATTACGCAAAGTACTTGAAAAGCGTGGCTTGTCGGTAGATTCGCTGTTGCGGGATTAGAGCGGCTCACACACCAGGGCCGCGATCACTATCCTGCTCTCGGCTACCAGCACGTTGTAGGTGCGGCAGGCTGCAGCGGTATCCATCACCTCAAAGCCTATGCCCTGTTGCATGAAAAAAGCCATGAAAGACGTGGCGGGAAACCGCAGCTTTTTACCTGTTCCAAGCAGTATCAGCTCCGGTTTCAGATCCGCCAGGGACTGCATTTCTGCTTCAGCCAGCATGTCGGGAAATACGGGTGACCAGGCAAGCAGGTTTTCGTCCGTCACAATTACACTCCCCGCAAACTCCCGGTCACCTATTATAAAACCTGCGTCACTGTAAGATTTTATGACGTGATGAGCCGTATTGAATTCCTGTGTTATCTTCATATTGAGCAGTAAAATTTCCTGGTGCAACCGTAGTGTCATGGGCAGCGGGCGCATCATAGCGTATCATACGCCTCCCTGAATCCATCACAGGGCGAAGACTTTTCAACATTCAATTTGCAGCGGGACTTCCTTGAACAACAAATTTGTCAGAATACAGCGCTTGCCGCCGTATGTATTCAATATCGTTAACGAGTTGAAAGCGAGCGCCCGTGCGCGTGGCGAGGACATCATCGACTTTGGCATGGGCAATCCGGATCAGCCCACACCAGCGCATATTGTGGACAAGCTGGTAGAGACTGTTCAGCGTGGCGATACCCATCGTTACTCGCTGTCACGTGGCATTCCCAGATTACGCCGGGCCATTGCCGGTTGGTATAAGGACCGCTTCGATGTGGATATCGATCCGGAAACAGAGGCGATTGTGACGATTGGCTCCAAAGAGGGGCTTGCCCATCTTGCCCTTGCCACCCTTGGGCCGGGCGATACGGTGTTGGTGCCGAATCCCGCCTATCCGATTCATCCGTATGGTTGCGTGATTGCGGGGGCCGATATTATCTACGTGCCTCTGAAGAGCGAAGTGGTCTTCTTCGAGGAACTGGAAAAGGCGATTCGGGATTCCTGGCCTAAGCCCAAGATGCTGATCCTGAACTTTCCCGCTAATCCGACTACGCAGTGTGTCGAACTGGATTTCTTCGAGAAGGTCGTGGCGATCGCACGGGAACACAAGATATGGGTGGTTCACGATATCGCTTATGCGGATATCGTGTTCGATGGCTATAATGCGCCCTCCATTCTGCAGGTGGCCGATGCCAAGGACATCGCTGTGGAATTTTTCACATTGTCCAAAAGCTACAATATGCCGGGCTGGCGAGTCGGGTTCATGTGCGGCAATCCTGACCTGGTGGCGGCGCTTGCCAGAATCAAGTCTTACCTGGATTATGGCCTGTTTACGCCTGTTCAGGTGGCGGCAATCACCGCGCTTGAAGGTCCTCAGGATTGTGTCGGCCAGATTCGCGCCCAGTATAAGAATCGCCGCGATGTACTGTGCGATGGGCTGAATGCCATCGGCTGGCAAGTGGCAAGACCTAAAGCCACCATGTTCGTGTGGGCGAAAATTCCTCAGCCATACCAGCAACTGGGTTCGCTGGAATTCTCCAAGCTGATACTCAAGGAAGCCAAGGTTGCCGTATCACCCGGAGTCGGATTCGGACAATATGCCGATGATCACGTGCGCTTCAGTTTGATTGAGAACGAGCATCGCACCCGCCAGGCGCTACGCGGCATGCGAAAACTCTTCAAGGAGTAGGTTCGATTCATACACAAGCAGCCAATTCATAGTGTGTCATTTTGCAGCACATGATTTTCATAATGGAAAAATCTTAACCAGGAGAAGATGTTGGATCCGGTAAAAGTCGGCCTTCTTGGTCTCGGTACGGTAGGAAGCGGCACGGTGAACGTCCTGCAACGCAATGCGGGTGAGATTGCCCGTCGGGCGGGGCGTGGCATTCAGGTCGTGGTGGCTACGGCGCGCGACATTGATCGGCCACGCAACTGTGATCTGATTAATGTGCAGTTAACCTCTGATCCGTTTGAAGTGGTCAATGACCCGGAAATTGAAATCGTTGTCGAACTCATCGGTGGTTGTGAGCTGGCCCGCGAACTGGTGCTGACGGCCCTGGCCAATGGCAAACACGTAGTGACCGCAAACAAGGCCCTGATTGCACTCCATGGCAACGAGATATTTGCCCGCGCGCAGGATGCTGGCGTCACGGTTGCCTTTGAGTCCGCGGTTGCGGGTGGCATTCCAATCATCAAGGCGATTCGTGAAGGTCTGGCTGGTAATACCATTCAATGGCTTGCCGGCATTATTAACGGGACCGGTAATTTTATCCTCAGCGAGATGCGTGATAAGGGCCGGTCGTTTGCTGACGTATTGGCTGAGGCTCAGGCGTTGGGCTATGCGGAAGCAGACCCGGCGTTTGATGTCGAGGGGATTGATGCTGCCCACAAACTGACGATTCTCGCTTCAATTGCATTTGGTATTCCCCTGCAGTTTGACAAGGTCTATACCGAAGGCATCACTGAAATTACGCCTGATGATGTGACCTATGCCGGCGAGCTTGGCTACCGCATCAAGCATCTGGGTATCGCCAGACGAGCCGAGGCTGGCATCGAGCTGCGTGTGCATCCGACCTTGATACCGCACCGGCGGCTGATCGCCAATGTCGATGGCGTCATGAATGCCGTGCTGGTGCGAGGCGACGCAGTTGGCCCAACCTTGTATTATGGAGCTGGGGCAGGTTCGGAACCCACTGCTTCGGCCGTGGTTGCCGATCTGGTCGATGTAGTGCGTGCGCTGACCTCGGATCCAGACAACCGGGTGCCCCATCTTGCGTTCCGGCCTGATGCGCTGACCGATTTGCCGATACTGGCGATGGAGGATGTGCAAACGGCCTATTATCTGCGTCTACGCGCCATCGATCAGCCTGGAGTTCTGGCGGACGTGACGCGAATTCTGGGCGATCTGGAGATCAGCATTGAAGCCATCATACAGAAACAACCACCCAGTGATGCACACGATGTGCCGATCATCCTGCTTACACACAGCGTACTTGAACGTAATATGAACCAGGCCATCAGGCAGATTGAGTCTCTTGCCGCGATTACTGATAAAGTGACTCGGATTCGTCTTGAGACGCTGAAGTGACCAGAACTCTAGTTAATCTATAAATCACTGATAGATATGAATTCAAATACACATTACACCGGGCTAATAGAAAAATACCGGGATCGCCTGCCAGTCAGTGATGACACGCCAGTGATCAGTCTGGGCGAAGGCGCTACCCCACTAATACGCGCCCATAATATTCCGCATGTGTTGGGTAAAGATGTGGAGATTTACTTTAAATATGAAGGCCTGAATCCTACCGGCTCATTTAAGGATCGCGGTATGACCATGGCCGTGACCAAGGCTGTGGAGGAGGGCAGCAAGGCCATCATCTGCGCCTCGACTGGCAATACTTCGGCGTCTGCCGCCGCTTATGCCGCGCGTGCGGGGATTACGGCATTTGTGCTGATCCCGGAAGGCAAGATCGCCATGGGTAAACTGGCGCAGGCCATGATGCATGGTTCGGTAGTCATCCAGATCAAGGGTAATTTTGATGACGGCATGCGGCTGGTAATAGAGGTTGCTGAAGAGGCCCCTGTCACTATTGTGAATTCCATCAATCCCTATCGTTTGCAGGGACAGAAGACCGCAGCGTTTGAAATCATTGAAGAGCTTGGGTTCGTGCCTGACTATCACTGTATTCCGGTTGGTAACGCAGGTAACATCACCGCACACTGGATGGGTTACAGTGAATATTATGCGAGCGGCATAGTCAGCAATCGGCCCGTTATGGCCGGTTATCAATCTACCGGCGCTAATCCGTTTATTCGAGGCGAGATGGTTGACAAACCCGAGACCGTGGCTACGGCGATTCGAATTGGACATCCGCAGAGCTGGGACAAGGCGTGGGTGGTGCAGAAGGAATCCAGCGGCTGGTTTGATGAGTGCACTGATGAGGAGATCCTGAATGCCCAGAAACTGCTCACCAGCAAAGAGGGGATAT
>JBGTHR010000372.1:0-4549 GCA_041746095.1 Gammaproteobacteria bacterium
TTATGTACAGGATCGCGCGCGGCAACTCGCTGAGCTGGGTTATGTGGCATTTGCCCTGGATATGTATGGAAAGGGTCAGGTAACCGAGCACGCCAAACAGGCGGGTGAATGGTCGGCGCAGATCCAGTCAAATGTCGAGGACTGGCAACGCCGCTCACTCAAGGGTCTTGAGGTGCTGCGTGCTCAGGAATTGGTAGACACTGATCAGATAGCCGCCATAGGATATTGTTTTGGTGGTTCGACAGTCATGCAGATGGCATACAGCGGCGCGGATCTTGATGGCGTGGTTAGTTTTCATGGATCATTACCAGTGCCTACGGAAGAGCAGGCCACTAACATACGCACAAAAGTACTCATCGAGCATGGCAGTGAAGACGGTTTTGTGCCTGCCGAACGCGTCCAGTCGTTTGAAGACGCAATGAATAAAGCCAATGTTGACTGGCGAATGGATATTTATGATGGAGCCGTACATGGTTTTACCAATCCCGCTGCGAATAAATATGCTATCGATGGCCTTGCCTATAATGAGGCCGCTGATCGTCGTTCATGGACACAAATGAAACTGTTTTTTGACGAAATCTTTAACACAAAGTCCAAGTAAGTTATATCCCTGAGCATGCAAGTCTCGGTAATAATCCCGACCTACAACAGGTGTCATACACTTGGCAGGGCAATCGATTCCGTCATGCTGCAGCAGTCGAATGCGACGGAAGTCATTGTCGTTGATGATGGGTCCACCGATGAGACGGAAAATTTACTGATAACACGCTACCCACTCGTTCGTTATATTAAATTACAGAATAATCAGGGTGTCAGTCATGCGCGCAATGCTGCAATTCAGGCGACAGACTGTGAGTGGCTCGCCTTTCTGGACTCGGATGATGAATGGCTGCCTGAAAAATTAACACGTCAATCTGAGTGTCTTGAGACAAATCCTGATTACCGTATCTGTCATAGTGATGAGATCTGGATTCGCAATGGTCGACGTGTAAATTCCATGCATAAACATGCGAAACACGGAGGAGATATTTTTCTACACTGCCTGCCACGCTGTGTCATTTCACCATCATCCATAATCATTCATCGAAGTGTGTTTGCGGATGTTGGATTGTTCGACGAGGGTCTGCCGGTGTGCGAAGATTATGATCTTTGGTTGCGGGTTTGTGCGCGCTTTCCGGTTCTATATGTCCACGAGAAACTGCTAATAAAATATGGGGGCCATGAAGATCAGTTGTCAACTCGTCACTGGGGAATGGATCGTTTCCGCGTACAGGCATTGGAGAATATACTTCAATCATCCCTGGATAAATTGCATGGTATTGCAGTACTTGAAACTCTCATAGAGAAGCTCGCTATCATTCTGAATGGCGCCGAAAAGAGAAACAACGCTGAACTGCACAATACATATTCAGAAAAACTCCCGATGTATCAGGAGCTGCTTTCACAGTCCGTTACTAACGAGCACGTATTTGCCGATGGCATTATGCAATGATTAATATCGTAGTCGCTTTGCCCGCAGAGGCCAGATCACTGATCAGGGCATTCAACCTCAAGTCAAGCAACACGCATTCATTGTTCAAGGTCTATACGGGTGAGGCGATAACGCTGGTTATATCTGGCGTGGGCAAGATTAATTCGGCCGCTGCGTGTGTTTATCTATATTCCATCACCGGCGAATCAGAGCATATGGCGTGGCTGAATGTAGGGATTGCCGGGCATGCGCATTCAGTTGTGGGTGAGGGTTTTCTTGCAACCAAAATTACCGATGTTGCCACTAGTAGCTCATGGTATCCATCAAGACTGTTAACCACCGGCATAACTGCTGATGCATTGATCACTGTTGATCTACCACAAAATGATTATCCTGATGACAGTATGTGCGACATGGAGGCCTCGGGATTCTATGCCATGGCCAGTAAAATGACTACGTGTGAGTTGATTCAGATTTACAAGGTGATCTCGGATAATCGGCAGCATGATGCGCATGAAATTACCGCAAGCCGAGTTGAGCAACTGATCGCTGATCGATTGCCCGAATTATCAGAACTGATGGCCAGACTGTCAACGGTTTGTGATGAACTGAAAGCTTTTAATGCTGAACCTGATGAGATAAAAGAATTCATTCGCGAATGGCATTTTAGCGTGACACAAAGACATCGGCTGAAACGATTGATTGCCTGCTGCAAGCTAAGATCACCTGATGGCTCGATGAATATAGCCAGCTTGATGCATCTAAAAAATTCCCGTGAGGTCTTGAAGCACCTTGAAAAACATATAGAGAGACTTCCGGTGTGTTTTCCAGGCAGGCCTGCTGGCGCAGATCACATTGTCTGATGATTGAGACAATCTATATCGAACGCGGGATTATTGAGCATACGCGTACTCAGGAAGTCTGTGCGCGATTTCCCAGGGCGCAACGGATTGTCTGTGACCGCTATGGCGAGATTTTTAATCTGCGTCGTCAAAATTTTCGTCTGCAGAAATCCAACCCGGCGCTGATCATCGCGACAAAACATGCAGGTCATGTTCTGAAGGTTCCGCAAGGCTATGGAGTTGGCGGTGAGCATAACTATTATTTTTCACATATGCTGAATTGCCTGTATGACTGCCGGTACTGTTTTCTGCAAGGCATGTTTCGCTCCGCCCACTATGTGCTGTTCGTCAATTACGAAGACTTTGAGCAGGCAATGGATAATACTCTGACGCGGCACGATGACCATGTTTGCTGGTTCTTCTCCGGTTATGACTGTGACAGTCTGGTGCTGGAGCCGGTGACGGGATTTGTACAACATATACTGACATTTTTTGCTGCGCGACCACAGGCATGGCTGGAGTTGCGCACCAAGAGTACGCAGATTCGCAGTCTGTTAAATAATGCGCCATTGAATAACGTGGTCATCGCGTTTAGCTTTACTCCACAAGCGATCTCGGCTTCGCTGGAACACAAGACGCCATCGGTATCGAAACGTATTGACGCCATGTGCAGGTTGCAGGCGGCAGGCTGGAAAGTCGGCTTACGTTTTGATCCGCTGATTTATGCGGATGAGTACAAAACACAGTATCAGGAGTTATTCGTCAACATATTTAGCCGCCTTCAAGCGTCCAATTTGCATTCGGTCAGTCTTGGAGCGTTTCGTTTGCCGCCGGATTATCACAGGAATATTGTGAAGCTATACCCTGATGAACCGTTGTTCGCAGGACCTTTACTGGAACATAGCGGCATGGTCTCGTACTCAACGGAACTGGAACATGCGATGCTGGAATTTTGTACCGCCGAGCTGATGAAATATATAGACCCGGATATTTTCTATCCCTGCACTCAAGCCGCCTGAGTAATGTCACGTAGCATACTGGTCACTGGGGCAAGTTCGGGTATCGGCCGCGCGATCAGTAATCGTCTGCTGGAGTCAGGATATTCCGTCATCGGCATCGCACGTGATTTCGCTCGCTATAAAATCGAACATGCAAATTTTACTGCGCACACTATTGATTTATCCGACCTCGATAGATTGCAGGACCGGTTATCAGGAATCGCGAACTCAAATCCAGCAATCAGCGGACTGATTCTGTGTGCTGGGCAGGGCAAGTTTGGTTCGCTGGAAGAATCCTCATTTACACAGATACGCTCGCTAATCGATCTAAACCTGACCAGTCAGATCTGCCTCGTGAGGGGCTTTCTTCCGTTTATGAAGCGAGCATCAACTGGCGACATTATATTGATGGGTTCGGAAGCTGCCCTCAGTGGGGGGCGTCGAGGCGCGGTATACTCAGCCAGTAAATTCGGTCTACGCGGATTTGCCCAGGCTCTGCGACAGGAATGCTCGTGCAGCGGGATACGGGTGAGTATTGTCAATCCAGGCATGGTTAAAACAGATTTTTTCAATGAACTGAATTTCAGGCCCGGTGATGAACGCGACAATTATATTCTTCCTGATGACGTGGCCAGAATGGCTCAAGCCATGTTAGAGATGCAGGCGGGCACAGTCCTTGATGAGGTCAATATGTCGCCCCAGAAGAAGGTGCTAAAATTCACTAAACCACCCGGTGCGGAACCCAGGGAATAGTCATTCGCTGGACTTGTCGGCGTGACAGGTTAAAATCTCGATTCTGAAATTCATAATGTAGTTTTTCCTGGTTCCGGTAGTCGAAATCAGCAACCATTAACGGAGAGAACGATGACTGAAAACACCTTTTTGCGTAGAGACGATGAAGCCGGTTATATCATTGGCTGGCGCTATAAATATGAATTTAAATCCGGCAAATATGCCGATAAGGTGATGACGTTTGGTGAGGCCTTCAAGCGTGCAAAAGAGCTGAGTGCGGAAAAACCCGAAATGACTTTTTACCCGGTCCATGCGGAACGTAGCGCGTCTAAGTTTGATGCCCAGTCCATGGGAAAGGCGACACACTAAGTACTTGATTTGACGAAGCCGAGTCCGAACATTCACCGGACTTGGCGCGTTAAAAAAAGACATAACAGACTTATGGGCGCCTCGAAAAATTGCTCTTTTGTTCGAGTACAAGGTGCCCTTATCCTAATATTCTGCTA
>JBGTHR010000373.1:0-2643 GCA_041746095.1 Gammaproteobacteria bacterium
GCGGCGTTACGAACGAGTGGTTCTTCCGCTTGGATACATTTGCGTAATTTTCGATAGACCTCTGCTGCCTGTTCAAATACCGTTTCCGGCATAAGGCGGCATTAGCGTGGTCTGAGATAAAGTCGGACGCGCCGATGGCTAGCATCATCGGCTATTCCTTGAAGGATTTCTGTCAGTATGATGCCGCATTGGGCAAGATCTTCGTTGTTGAGGGTAAAGTGTTCGAGCGTGGCAGATCACGACCAACAAAGAAATCGATCCACACACTGGTATCGACCAGGATCACTGTCGGTGTCCCGTAAGCATCACCGCAAGATTACCCACCCAAGTCACTTTGCCTTTTAGCGACAAGAGTTTCTTTTGCTGCTTGTGGCGAAATGGCGTGAATTCTTCACTATACATGCATATAAATATGTGCGTGTATGCGACAGTAGAGTGAGGACGTCTGCACAGTTACTCACAAAGGTCAGGGCAAACCTCTGTCAGTTTGGAGTTGTTGTGCAGCAATAACGGCGCTGACAGGAAACAGCCATGATTTTACCCGCTAGCTATTGCTTGACGTTCCAGTTCTGCTGCGAGCCCTGAATCCAGGTGGAGAGCCTTAGCCAGTTGGTCTAACCATGCGCGTTCCATGGGATTCTTATCGTCGACCATGGCCACGCTAACCAGATAAATTTCTCGCGCAGCCTGTGGTGAGTCTGCCTGAAGCGCCAGAGCTTCAGCATCCAGCGGGGAGTGTAGTTGCTGTTCGACCCAGGCATGTAATTCCTCATCAGCGCCAAGTTTATCTATTTCACCAATGAGCAGGGCATGCTCGGACTTATCGATATGTCCGTCAGCCCGCGCGGCCATGATCATCGCCTGCAGAATCTCCAGGCCACGTTGCTCCTGCGCGGCATCTGGTAAATCGTTTATGGGTTGTCCTTGTTTTTGCTGATCGGCGTTGCCGCTTTGGCTGGACGCCTGATAGTTTTCCCACGCCTTCATGGCTAATACGCCTGCCCCCGCAATGGTGCCGTATTTCAAGACTTTCCCACCCATACCGAGGCCGCGTTTGGAGCCGACCAGCATGCCCAGCGCACCACCACCCAGCAGGCTCTTAATGTCAATACCACTGCCACTTGCGTGACTTTTGTTCCCGCCAAGTTGCGAAGATAGTCCGCCTAACATACGATTAATGTCAAATCCTCCGCCACCTTGAGAACCACTAGAGGCGGCTTGTTTCATTAGCTTATCGAGAATAATCTTGGCATTCATATAAATTCACCTGTTAAATTACTTAGTATGGATAATGCACAAATAGGTCTGACAATTCAGAAGTAGACATCAAGCCTGGCTGATTGTTGCAGCAGAAACTTTTACTTTGATGTCATGTAGTGAGAGTGGCCCAAACTGGGTGAGCAGTGCGACGTCAGCGGCGTCGCGTCCGTAGGCGACTGCGATGCGATTGCCCCTGGGCTGTGCCTGGGTGGCATCGAAAGTGAACCAGCGATACCCGACGTATGCCTCGAACCAGGCGTGAAGATCCATCGGATCAAGTTGATAAAGATAGCCGGAGACAAAACGAGCGGGTATATTCAGCGCTCGGCAAAGCGCGATGCCGAGGTGCGCCATGTCCCGGCATACACCGATGCGTGAATCTGCGGTCTCGCGGGCTGATGTAGAGGCATCACTAGTTCCGTAGCGATATTCAATGTTGTTATGTATCCAGGCGCGAATTGCATCGACTTGCGAGTAGCCAGGATAGGCATCTCCAACAATCTGTTGAGCAAGGTCACCAAGCTGATCGCTCTGGCAGTAGCGACTTGCAAGCAAAAACTTCAACGCAGTGTCCGGTACAAATTCGATCGGAATCAGTGTGGCGTTGTAGTCAACGTCGATTATATCGGCGGTATCTACTTTGCAATTCGCGGTAAGTGAGAGTGAGCCGACAGGGACGATTGCGCGCTGGCAGAGATTGCCGAAATCATCAGTATATTCAGTCATGGGAAAGTGTGGCGTAATGATGTATTCCTCGCGCATAACCCATTGACCATACCCGCTACGGGGCCGCAACATGAAGACTGCGGGCAGTGGGGCGGCGGCTTCAAGAATGAGTTCACAGCTGGCTTCGAGAATCATTTTGGGTGTCTACGGGGTTGGAGGAGTCGGCTATTCAAGTGTCTAAGAGGGTTTTTTGATCGGTGTGAATATGGTCAGGCGTTAACTGCGCTTGCGGTCCAACGCTTTACGTAAAATATCGATGTTCTTGATGTTGGCCTTCCAGCCGATATCAAACAGATCACCTACTACAGGGACGCTGCCGATAATCGTATCTACTGATACATTCCATAGCATATGAAGAATGCGGGTTTTAGGAATATCATATTGCGCCGCCTGCACAATGATATATAGCGAGAAGGCGGTAGTAGTGATATCACCTACACCGGGAATCAGTCCGATAAGTCCATCCAGGCCGATATGCCGGTTAGTGCCGGGAATGCGATAGCGTGAATCCAGTAACGTGGCCATACGATCAAGTTTATCCAGTGTCTGATCGTTGCCATACTGTTGGGTGGTCTGACGTATTGATGACTTTCTTGCATAACTTTTCATAAACCGCTGTTTCTCACTAAGGTTATCGTTGTTTAAAGTATGATTGAG
>JBGTHR010000374.1:0-5375 GCA_041746095.1 Gammaproteobacteria bacterium
TAGACTCACTGATATACGCCGTGTGGCTGTATCCAGCCCATGTAATGACTTGCCATCAGTAGCACAAAGGCAAACAAAGACAGACTGATGCGTATCGTTAGCGCCTTGACGGTGCGGTTGGTTGCCCCCTTATCCTTAACCAGAAATACCAGTGCGGATGCCAGGCTCATGATAATCACAAGCAGTAGAAAGACTATGATGAGTTTAATGATCAATGGATTTCAACTCGAATATTATTCAGGCTATCGAATCGTTCAGGTAAATACCCTGAATGCAGGACAAGATGCAGATTAGGGGGTTTGAATATCGCCCGTCAATAGTAGAAACCTTGAGTGCTGTGATCATCATAAGCATTTTTCTCGCCCTTGGATTTTGGCAGTTACAGCGCGCTGAAGAGAAGCGGCAGATACAAGATGATTATGCGGCACGTCATTCTCAGACGCCAGTCAAACTGGAGTTTCCGCTTAAAGACACCGAGAACTGGCGGTATCGTCAGGTTGAAATAAGTGGCAGATTTGATAACCACCAGCAATTTTTACTGGATAACCAGGTGAGTCAGGGAGAGGTTGGTTATTCGGTGTTGACGCCCCTGCATGTTACCGGCAACGGGCCTGTGGTGCTAGTGGATCGTGGCTGGGTTCCGCTGGGTCAAACGCGCGAGCGACTTCCGAATATTGATGTATCTGAAGAGCCTGTTGACCTGGTTGGTACGGCGTATGTACCGTTTGGCAAAGCCTACGCACTGGGCGAAATAGACAGCGGGCAGGATGCATGGCCCAGAGTGATTCAGTTTCTGGATTTTAAATTGCTGGGCCAGCGTTTAGATACCCAATTACCGCCACTGACTGTGCGGCTGGATCAATCCTCTGAGGTTGCCTATCGCCAGGATTGGAAGATTATTGCCTTTACTCCGCAACGGCATTTGGGCTACGCCTTTCAGTGGTTTGCAATGGCGGCGGCGCTCGCGGTTATATATATTGTGGTCAGTGTAAAGAAGAGAACAGAAGCGTGAACAAGCCGGTTAAATCGCTGTTTCAATCCCGGCTGATGTTGATCGGTCTGATGCTGGTATTTGCCGGTCCATTAGTCCTTGCGAGTGTGTTATATACCTTTCGAGACAGCATCGATTTGCCTGGCATATCAGTACATGGAGAGCTGGTGACCCCGGCGCGTCCGGTAGAGCGAATATCAGCTACCGGAGTGAATGGGGCTGCCCTCACAGCAGACGATTTACATGACCGCTGGACTCTACTCTATCTGGGAGATAGTCACTGCGATCTAAACTGCGAGGCCGGCCTGTTCAAGTTGCGACAGGTGCGTTTAAGTCTGGGCCGAGAACTGACTCGCGTGCAACGCTGGTATTTGTACGCCGGAGACGAGCCCAGTGAACATCTAACATCGATACTCCGAGGCCATACAGGGATGCTAGTTGGCCGCCTGAATTCCCCCCTGAATCAGCTGTTAATGGGTCTTCCAAACAATGGCATATACATCATAGATCCGCATGGTAATCTGCTGATGCACTATGGCGCATCGGTGACTTCCAAGGGTATTTTGAAAGACATGAAACGGCTACTGAGGGTGTCTCGAATTGGTTGAAGCAGGCGCTCATCGCCGATTTGTACTGCTGTTGCGGCTGACGTTGGTTATGGGCTTCGCAGTTATCGTATTGGGATCGTTTGTGCGCTTGTCAAACGCGGGCTTAGGTTGCCCAGACTGGCCGGGATGTTATGGCCACCTGGTTGGCGTTCCGGAGAACGCTAGTGAAATCGAGTCGGCAAATCAGGATTACCCGCAACGCATAGTGGAAACACACAAGGCCTGGAAAGAGGTGATACACCGATACTTCGCCGGTACGCTAGGTCTGCTGGCATTATTCTTGGTTGTGCTGTCAGTGATATTTCGCCGCCGACCCGGACAGCCTGTCAGGTTGCCTGTGGCGATTCTGGTGTTGATTGGCTTTCAGGCTCTATTGGGCATGTGGACAGTAACCCTGCAGCTGAAACCGGTGATTGTTATGGCGCACCTTCTGGGAGGTTTCGCCACTCTGGCGTTGCTCTGGTGGCTGAATCTGTCGATATCGAAGTGGCCTCGTATAACCATTCGACGCAGCCTGGGTGGTATCAGGCGTTGGGCGAACCTCGCGGCCGCAGTGCTGGTCGTTCAGATCGCGCTGGGTGGTTGGACCAGCGCAAACTATGCGGCGCTGGCATGTCCGGATTTTCCGACCTGTCATCAGCAATGGTGGCCGGACACGGATTTTGCCGAAGGCTTCATTTTATGGCGCGGAACGGGTATAAACTATGAGTTCGGAGTGTTGGAAAGTCCGGCCAGAACCGCAATTCACCTGACTCATCGAATTGGCGCATTAGTGGCGCTGCTGATTGTGGGCGCCCTGGCGCTGATACTGCGATTCCGTCAGGCCATACCTTCCGCCCTGAGAGGTACTGGGAGTGCGATAGTGTTGCTGCTGGCCGCCCAGATCTCCCTGGGGATCTCCAATGTTGTATTCTACCTGCCGCTACCCGTTGCCGTAGCGCACAACGCCGTTGCCGCTATGCTTCTGCTGGCCACACTGACAGCGGTATATATGCTAAAATCCGCAACCCTTCAAAAACCCAGCGAACGATTTTTGTAAAGTCAGCGAGACATGTCAATCGCAAAAGCACACACCGGCGAAGTCAGTTCTTCCGCACGTTGGCGGGACTATCTTGAGCTATGCAAACCCCGAGTCGTCGCCTTGATGCTGTTTACGGCTTTTGTGGGCATGTTGCTGGCCGCCCCTGGACACGTTGGCTGGAACCCGTTGATCTTCGGTACTCTGGGAATCGCTTTGATGGCGGGGTCAGCCGCCGCGATCAACCATCTCGCTGACCGCCATATTGATGCCCTCATGACAAGGACTCAGTTCAGGCCGTTGCCCAGTGGCCATATGGATACGCGAAGTGTATTGGTATTTGCCGCGATCATGGGTATGCTCGGTATGAGTATACTGATACTTCGAGTCAATATGCTCACCGCTATACTGACTCTTGTTTCACTGCTGGGCTACGCAGTGGTCTACACTTTGTATCTTAAGCACGCCACTCCACAGAATATCGTCATAGGCGGTGCAGCAGGCGCTACTCCACCACTGCTTGGTTGGACAGCGGTAACCGGTCAGATTGATAGTGGCGCACTCCTGCTGTTCCTGATAATTTTCACCTGGACCCCCCCGCATTTCTGGGCGCTGGCCTTGTACCGCAAGGATGAGTACGCCAGAGTTGGAGTTCCCATGCTGCCCGTGACACATGGAGATGATTACACTCGATTGCAGATAACGCTTTACACCGTGTTGCTGTCGCTAGTGACGGTACTTCCCTACCTCACTGGCATGTCAGGTATAGTCTATCTGGCTGCCGCACTCATTCTGGACGGCATATTCCTGTATTACGTTCTGGCTTTGCAGATCAGCCGTAGCAGGCCGCTTGCCATCAAAACCTTTGTTTATTCAATCGTCTATCTGATGCTGATATTCACGGCCTTGTTGGTGGATCACTATCTGCCGCTGCTCAATGTAATGTAGTTATACGAGAGAAATCATCTCTTTTTTTATTAGGCGTCCAGATCCGGAATCAATCCACTTTCCAGTCTGGCGATCGAGTCCTTGATTCTTAGCTTGCGTTTTTTAAGGCGCCGCATCTGGATCTGATCGCTGTAGGGATTGGCGCTCAATGCCGCAATGGCGGTGTCAAGATCGCGATGTTCCATACGTAATTCGTTTAGACGTTGATGAATTTCTTGAATATTGCCATTAAACATAATTACGCTTATTCCGCGTCAAGCTGCTTTTAAGCAGGAATCAGGCAATACTCTGCATTCAAGCCTTGCCAGCACACAATCGGCCAGATCCTTGCGGATAGCTTCACCAAGATTCAGCAGCTCGCGTATTCGAGTGATGCCCGCCTCTTCAAGCACACTTCTTAAAGCGACTTCGTCATAGGGGATTCCGGGATAGACGCGTCGTGCATAAAGGTGCAGATGTGTTAAGACGATTTCACTCTCACAAAGACAGATCATGGTTTGCCTCGTTAATTACGCAGGATTGGCTAACTCAATTTGGCCTTGGAACCACCCAGGCAGGGTGGGGACTTGCGCACCTCGCCATGCTTCTCGGCCCATTCATCGGGCGTCAGAGTATTTAGCGACAGCGCGTGAATTTGCCCGGCCAGTTGCTCTGCCAGCAGTTCATTCAGCATGCGATGCCTTTCCAGTAGCCTTTTACCCTCAAACTGATCGCTGACGATAGTGACTTTGAAGTGTGACTCGGAGTCCGCAGGCACATTGTGCATGGAGCTCTCGTTGATCACATCCAGATGTTTCGGCTGGAGTGCGCCGTTAATCTTTTGTTCAATTGTCGATTGTATAGTCATAATGATTAAATCCATGCTTCAAGTGAGTATGATTATTATATAGTATTCACGTAAAAAGCGACTTTTAGTACAACGATTACAGATTATAAAAGTCATACGCAGTTTGAGTCGTTTGTTGGGCTACAAGTTCTGCAGGCTTCCCCAGGCATTCGGCAACTGTATCAAGGATATGTGGCAGGAAAGCTGGCTCGTTGCGTCGCGCCTTGGGATGCGCGCGCAAATCTCTGGGCAACAAATAAGGGGCATCAGTTTCGATCATGAGCCGATTCGCCGGTATTTTCCCGATAAGTTCGTGCAGGTGATGCCCACGTCGTTCATCGCAGATCCAGCCGGTAATTCCAATGTGCAGATCCAGTCCAAGATAATCCTCCAGTTCATTAGCGTTACCGGTAAAGCAGTGTGCAACTACATGGGTGAGATCGCCGCGATAGGTTCGCAGTATTTCCATGAAATCCTCGTGGGCCTCCCGGCAATGCAGAAATAGGGGTAGTTGCAATTCGCAGGCCAGTTTGACTTGTTGTTCAAAGACTCGTTTCTGAATATCTCGTGGGGAGAAGTTGCGGTTGTAATCCAGTCCGGTCTCACCGATGGCAACAATTTTTTCATGCCCGGCAAGATCTCTCAAGATATCGAGGCTGCTGATATTCCAGTCTTTCGCTAGGTGAGGGTGCACACCAGCACTGGCGTACAGATACTCTGGATACCGTTCGGCAAGCATAATACATCTGGCGCTTTCATCTATGTCGGAGCCAGTGACCATCATGGTGTTGACCCCAACATTAACGGCGCGCTCAAGGACGTCCTCTTCATCTGTGCGGAATGAGGAATGCGTAAAATTAAAGCAAATGTCGACCAGTGAATTGACCGTAGTGGTTTTGGGCACGATAATTCCTATGTTTTTATGTGCTTTTAGTTAATGATTATTGGTGCGGTCTTTATGCGCCAGTAGACCTTGAGTATATT
>JBGTHR010000375.1:0-2458 GCA_041746095.1 Gammaproteobacteria bacterium
TGGAATGGCTGGACGGTCATGATGTCGATGGGCAACACATTGTTGATTATGGCTGTGGTTCCGGCATACTCAGCCTCGCCACACTCAAACTCGGGGCAAGTCATGTCACGGCAGTCGATATTGATCCGCAGGCGCTGGTGGCGACACGCAGCAATCTTGACGCAAATGGAATATCATCTGATCGCTACTCGATAGAGACTCCAGCTTCGTTGCGCATAAAAAAGTGCGACATCGTCCTGGCGAATATCCTCTCGGGCATTCTGATCCAGCTGTCGTCCAGTCTGACTGAACTGCTTCATGAAACAGGCGGCATCGTCATGTCGGGCATACTTGCAGAACAGGTCACACAGGTCGTCGCATGCTACCAGCCACACTTCTCTCTCAAGACGCCTGTGCTACACGAGGGTTGGGCTCTACTGGAAGGACAACGCACCTAGCACATGGCGCCACCAGCATAGAAATCTGTGGCGAAAGTGGAAATTGCACCCGGTCATCGGCCACTTGAGCTTTAGCTGTTGAAGCTATTCGATACCATTTAATTCCATCCGAAGTTAATCTCCCGCGATGCAGACCCGCTGTCCCGAGTGCAAATCCACCTATAAAGTCAGTCATGCCCAATTGATGGCGGCGCATGGCCTGGTGCGCTGTGGACATTGTCACACCCTATTTGATGGCAAGCTCATGATCCTGTGGGCGAAACATGAAGAAGATACCAGTGATAACGCCTTCAGCGCCATAAACAGCATTCCTGTGGTCTCAAATGAAACACCCGGTCCAGCTTCTATGAGGAGATCACCGGACTCACTGTATAGACATGCAACCACCGAAGTGACGCACTCTGAAGAAGACGATTACGATATTGATGATCTGGTCGCACTGTTTAAGTCTGACGATAGAGAGAAATCATCTCCCACGACAATCCCGGTGCTGCTTAACGAGGATCTGACGACAGATAGTCGGCGCCCGCGGTACTCTATGAAGGGCGCTTTCGGCTGGAGTGTTGCAATATTAATCATGCTCTTACTATTGCCGGGGCAATACCTTTTTTTTGGTCATATAGAAGAGCTCTCACGTTATCCCATCGTTCAGCGTATCTGCGAATCAATCGAGTGCGATCTGCCCCTTTCTCGAGATCTGTCATCCATAGAACTGCTGGATCGCGGAGTGTTTACACACCCAAACGTAGCCTCGGCACTTATGATTACAGCGACCATCAGAAATAACGCGCTGTTTCCACAACCGTTCCCCGATATTCAGGTCTCGCTTGCCGACCTCCAGGGTGAAATAATTGCCTTACGCCGCTTCAAACCCGTTGAGTATCTGCCCGAAGCTGTCACCGAAGACGAGTCTATGCAGCCGGGGATCTCGCATAGCTTCAAGCTGGAGGTACGCGATCCGGGTACAGAGGTACTGGCCTATGTTTTTGACTTTTTTTGAGCCTTCGATCATGTCCATAACGTGAACATTGGTCCCTACACACTGGAAAACCGGCTGATACTGGCGCCCATGGCCGGAGTAACCGACCGCCCATTCAGGCAATTATGCCGACGGATGGGCGCGGGGCTTGCCGTGTCTGAAATGATTACCTCTAACCCGGCTTTATGGAGCAGTACTAAAACCCGGCTACGCATGAATCACGACGGGGAAATCGAGCCCCGTGTTGTACAGATAGCCGGCGCAGATCCGGACAGAATGGCGCAGGCAGCTCGTTATAATGTAGATCATGGCGCACAAATCATCGATATCAATATGGGATGCCCAGCCAAGAAAGTCTGTAAGGTCATGGCAGGCTCCGCACTCCTTTCGAATGAGAATCTGGTAGAACGCATCCTGGAAGCAGTCGTCAGTGCAGTTGATGTTCCCGTCACACTAAAAATACGCACGGGTAGCGCGCCGACAGACCGCAATGGCATAACAATTGCAAAAATCGCCCAGGAATCTGGCATTCAGGCGCTGGCAGTGCACGGTCGAACGCGAGCATGTGGTTATAAGGGCAAAGCGGAATACAACACTATTCGCATGATTAAACATTCAGTAAATATACCGGTCATCGCCAATGGAGATATCGATACTCCAAAAAAAGCTGAATGGGTCTTGGCAACGACGTCTGCAGATGCGATCATGATAGGCCGTGGAGCACAGGGACGGCCTTGGTTGTTCCGCGAAATACGACACTACCTAAAATATAATAAAGAAACACAACATCCTTCTATGGATGAGGTATGCGAGATCATGTTGGGGCATCTTGAAACGCTATATGGCTTTTACGGTGAGGCGATGGGTGTACGGATCGCACGCAAGCATGTGTCCTGGTACACATCATCACATGACACTTCTAAATCATTTCGCCTCGTCTTTAACAGTTTACATTCAGCGTCAGGTCAACTGCGGCTGATCAAGCAGTATTTTTCTTGTGAATACACCGAGGGAGAAGCTGCTGCATGAGTGCTGTGCTGCA
>JBGTHR010000376.1:0-3500 GCA_041746095.1 Gammaproteobacteria bacterium
ACCTGCTAATTACAAATTATCGGTCAGTTTTAGATTGAGAAAAAAGTTGATAGATGACGAATCACAGAATTTTTCTCTAGATACAACTATTGTCTTAGTATTTTCTTATTAATACCTTGTTGGTCTGTTACCTATATGTTACCTATTTGATGATCCTTTTGCGCGATTTACTTTAACTTATTGTTTTTATGGAGCTGGCGACAGGAGTCGAACCCGCGACCTGCTGATTACTAATCAGCTGCTCTACCAACTGAGCTACGCCAGCATTGATGTTGTTTGGAATTGGATTTTACGGTGCAAATGAGGTTGTCCGCAATTCAATTGCAGGGACGTTCTATGCGTTTGACACTCTCATCCTCAGGAAGCCTTTCATTCCAGATACTTTTAGCAAGAGTTTTGCCGCCCTCCTCTTCGTAATCAATCCAATAGTGGCTGATATCCTCGTATCGGGTTTCCTGTTCGGGGCTGAATCCCAGCGAGGTGATCTCAGCGGCACGGCGTTGAGCTCGCTCAGGGCGTTTATACACGCCTAGTGAGATGGCGTTTCTTTTAGGTGGTGTAGGAATTACATAGTAATCCTTGACTCCCTCGGCATCCAGTTGCGCCGTTACTTCAAGTGTGGCGATACGGGATTCAAAGGGAGGAATGTAGACCCAGATTGTATCCGGTTTCTGCTCTATCTCAACCCGCTGGCTTACTGTAAAACCTTCAGCCTGAATTTGGTCGCTTGCCTTGTCGGCATTACTTTCGCTGTTATAAGGGCCGATCGAGTAACATGTTATGGCTGCTGATTTACTTTGATCAAATTCTTCTTTAGCCGGACTTGCGGTTTCTACCTCCATAGTCTTGATGTCTGTTTGAGGTTCCACAATTTCTGACTCTGTCAATAATGTGAGCTTTGTTACACCCTCTGGAATTTGCGGTTCAGATCTGGCTACAGGCGTATCATCTGATTGCAAATTCCATGCTAGATATGCGGCATTCGATATCAGCAATAATATAAAGAGTATTTTCATGGTTTAGCCGACACTACTATAGCTAGGCCCTTCAGGATCAGCATTGGGTCGAAAATCATCTGCTCATTGAGATCCGCTTGCAAGAATTCAGCGCTGCCACCACAGAGTATTTGATTCACTGGTCCATTCAATTGCCGGGACATATCGTGAATGATCTGAGTAATGGCGGCAATCACAGTGCGATACACGCCACCGGAGACTGCTTCACTGGTGCTGGTTGCAAACAATTCTCGCTCTTCATTATGTGAATCCCTGATTCCATGGGTGCGCCTGGTCAGACTGGATATCATCAAATCGATACCAGGTATTATTACCCCTCCAAGATGATCCCCGGCGGCTGTCATGGCATCAATTGTGATCGCGGTGCCACAATCGACAACGATGCTGTTATCCGGGTAATTAGCATGGGCAGCGACAAGCGCAACGAACCGGTCAACACCCAGTTGCATCGGATCCTTGTAAGCGACGGTAACTCCATAAGCAGATCTTTGTGTTGTCACGAACTCAGCAGCAAACCCATGCTTACGCAAAGTCCATTCATTTGTTAATTTAAAGAAATTGTCACCGAGTACACTACAGACTATCAGTCGTTTCGCCCGGCGAATTTGTTCTTCAAGGGCATGTTTGATTACATCTTCTGGCTCTACACCATCGTAAGCCAGATAGGTTTCCGCCTCTAAATTATTATCATTGAGTTCGGCCCATTTCAGACGGCTGTTACCGGCATCTACCAGCAGTATCATGCTGCCAGCCTCAGACTAACCTCACCAGAGGTATACGCCTGCAGCCCATTTTCGGTTTTCAGAAGCAGTCTGCCCTGTTCGTCAATTCCTGCGCCTTCTCCCTCAACATATCCGTTGAACCTGCTGATCCTGACAGTCCGCTGATAGCACAGATCATACACTTGCCACATATCCTGTAGTTTTAACAATCCATCACGCTCAAACTCGATTATCGCTTCAATCATTGCGCTGATGGTTTGTGCCGCCAGAAAATTACGCGATGGGTAGCCGCCAGGCATCTCACTCGCCAGATCCGTCCACGGTTGTCCTATAGCGTCTGCCATTTGTTCAGGCATGGCTACATTTATGCCTATGCCAATAACAATATGGACCTGACCGCCGACCTCCCCCACCATATCCAGAAGAATACCACCCAGTTTCTGATTCCTGGAATAGATATCATTCGGCCATTTGAGTCGAACCTGGTTCAATCCCGCATTCTCAAGCATACGTGCAAGATGAATAGCGATTAGCAGGCTCAACGCGCCGATTCGGTGATCACAATTGTCGAACCGCCAAAGCAGTGACAGGGTAATGCTGGCTCCAAAGGGTGATACCCATGGGTTACCCCGCCTGCCCTTCCCCGCACGCTGACACTCCGCTATACAGACCTGACCCGATGGCGCCAATTCAGACGCTGAATTCAGTAGATACGTGTTGGTGGAGCCGATTTCCGCAAAGATTTCCAGTTCGGCAACATGCCTGCTGGCCTGTGCACTCAGCAGATTGAGGATTTTATTCCCGTCGAGCAGCTCAATGACCCGCCGTAATCTATAGCCCCTGCCAGGCAGTCGGTCAATTTCTATTCCCATATCAATCAACTGGTGAATGGCCTTGTGAATTGCGGTTCGAGAAACGCTGCGCTCATGCGCCAGATTCTGTCCAGAATGAAATCGGCCGTCAGCCATGGTTGAAAGCAGATCAGGCAGGTTCATACTGGACACAGGGCATGATAAGTGGTTGAATTCGTCATATTAAATGGGGAATTTACATACTCGTTTTCAGCTAGAATACCAAAATACAGACGATTCGATACGTATATGCGCATACTGAAAACTCTTTCAGTCTATTTTCTGTGGATAGGTCTTGCTGTCATTGCTCTGCCAATGAGCACAGTTCAGGCAGCAGACATCATGTATAAGTACATAAATAGTGACGGAAGCACTCATTACTCTGACCAAAAGGAGCCGTCTGATGAGTACACGTTGCTTGAAACGAAGGTAGTGGCTACGACTAAAGTGAGTCAAGCTCATACTGCTGGCGTCGCATATAAGTATATAAGGAGTGACGGCAGCACTCACTACACTGACCAAAAAGAGCGATCGGATCAGTACAGGTTAGTAGCAACGTTCGGCAGACCGACAGCTTCTGTCTCATGCATCGGCTTAACAGAGTCTGACCTGAGTGCCCGCGCTACACAGCATATGCCGCTCATTTCCAGTCTATCCAAACTCTACGACATCGATGAAAGGCTGATACAAGCTATCATTCGAGTAGAATCCTGTTTTGATATTCGCGCCGTCTCGCGCGTCGGCGCCAAGGGATTGATGCAACTGATGCCCGGCACGGCCGAGGAAATGGGTGTCACTAATGTATTTGACGCCGATGACAATATTCGTGGCGGTATGCGTTATTTCAGTCTGATGATGGAGCGCTTCGAATATAACACTGAGTTTGCACTGGCTGCTTATAACGCCGGGCC
>JBGTHR010000377.1:0-5971 GCA_041746095.1 Gammaproteobacteria bacterium
CCTCTCAATGGAAAAATTCTGCCTCAAACTCGGATCACTTCTGAATCTGGCTCAGTCTGCACACAGAAACCGATGTGACGGTTGATTGCATCAGTTGACAGCGAATTTTTCTTGCTGATTGAACATATCTATATTGCTTATGATCATTCTCAACAGCGCCGCCCCTGAATTTGAACTGACAGACCAAAATGGTCGAATACATTCGTTGAACGACTATCGTGGCAAGTGGGTTGTGCTCTACTTTTATCCCAAGGACGATACACCCGGTTGTACCAAAGAGGCATGCCATTTCCGCGATGATATCGTCGCCATGCAAAAAATTGATGCGCAAATTTTAGGTGTGAGTCTGGACAGTGAAAAAAGTCATGCGAAATTCGCCGATAAATATAGTTTGCCGTTTCCGTTGCTCGCAGATACCGATGGCCGAGTGGCAAAGTCCTATGGCGCCCTGACGTCATTGGGGCCGCTGAAGTTTGCTAAGCGGCATACGTTTATCATTGATCCTCAAGGAAAAGTGGCAAGAGTGTATAGAACGGTCAAACCCGCAACGCATAGCAACGAGGTCATTGCCGCAATCACTGAACTGAGTGCTATTCAATAGTGTAGTGAAGTAAGAATGCGGTGGGCTTGCGAACTGTATGCTCAAAGTCGTATCCACAGTTTGCTGTGTGGTTCGTAGTAAGTTCGCCACATAGTACGCGGCATTATGTTATAACTATCATCAGCATCAGGTGTCTTTCCTTCTCTATGGAGTGAAAGATGAAACGGGAAGCCGGTGAGATCAATATTTATTCCGGCGCTGCCCCCGCAACGGTGATTGAGTAAGAAATGAATCGATATGCCACTGTTCGTAGGGATGGGAAGGCGGTTCATTTCGATCTGTAACAGATCAGCTCATAAGCCCGGAGACCGGCCTGCTGCATGAACTATCGAATTGCGGTGGGCGATTCCAGAGGTGTTGTCATATGAGCTGTGTCCTCAGCTCATGTTTATCTCTGTCTCAAACCCGCGCAATTTTTTGAATTTTTATTGGCGGGTATGGGCATGCATTCTTATATCAATAGAAAACTATTGGCGGTTTTATGCGTCGGGTGCTTTAAGTTAGGCTCCGCTGCGGAAACTCTCGATACAATCACAGTAACCTCAAGTCGTATTGAAAACGACGTAAAAAAACTGTCTATCAATGCGACGATCATCACGCAGGATGAGATCGCGTCCAGTCCCGCCAAAACATTGTCTGAGGTATTAGCCAGCCAGGTGGGAATTAATGTACGCAGCCTGTTTGGAAATTATTCCTCGCGCGCCACAGTGGATCTGCGCGGATTCGGCGCCTCTGCTACGCAGAATACCCTGATCCTGCTGGATGGCAGACGGCTGAATGATATCGACAATGCACCGGTAGACCTTGCCGCCATTCCATTGTCAAATATTGAGCGCATTGAGATCCTGCGTGGCGGTGGCGCGGTGCTGTATGGCGATGGCGCCAGCGGCGGCAGCATTAACATTGTCACTAAACAGGCTGATGCTCAGGATATTCAAGGGCAGATTGAAATCGCCGGCGGCAGTTACGACACACGCAAGGCGGAAACCGTATTCAGCGCTAGTCTGGATCGATTTTTAACCAATCTTTCCTTTGTTTATATCGATAGTAACGGTTATCGCAATAATAATTCTCTGGAACAGATTGATGCACAGGGTGATTTCCGCTGGCGGGCCGATCAAGGGGAATTCTTTCTCAAGCTCGGACTGGATGATCAGGAACTTGAATTGCCTGGCGGCCGCACCGTAGATCCGGTCACTGGACTCAACGAGCTTGATGATGATCGCAAGGGGACAGCAACAGCCGATGATTTTGCCGAACAGAACGGCTATTTGATATCGTTAGGTATGCAGCGCTTTTTGGGAGAAACTGTTGAATTGATTTTGGATGGCGGAGTGAGGCGTAAGAATCAGGAGGCGTTTCTCAACTTTGGTGGGGGCTTTACCAGTTTTATCGACACTGAATTACAGACGTGGTCTTTGACACCTAGAATAGACTGGCAAAGCATTCCCTTCGGCATAAACGCAGGCGCCACACTGGGTGTGGATTTTTATTATTCCGATTATGATTCCAATCGCGCGCTGAATGCGTCCACTACTCCGATACGCGATTTAGAAGTGAATCAATCCAGTATTGCTATCTATGCACAATCAACATTTGAGCCGTTAACTGATCTTTCTGCAACATTGGGCGCCCGGGCGCAACGTATCGATCTCAGCGCCAGAGACAACGTTAATCCCGCGGCACCCGGGAGTGAGTTTGGTTCGGAGGCGGATAACCTCGACCGCGATGACACAGAGTTTACCTACGAGGCCGGTTTGCAGTATCAATTCACCGATCAGCTGGCGGCGTATACGCACGTAACCCGTAACGTAAGGTTTGCAACTGTTGATGAGCTGTTTGAACTGGACGCGAGTTTTGCCCAGATATTTTCCGAGCTTGAACCGCAGACCGGACATGTCGGTGATATCGGCCTGAAGTATGATTCGACCCGGTATGATTTTTCGGGAGGTTTCTACTATGCTGAATACCGCAACGAGATCTATTTTGATCCCATTGCCTTTACTAATATTAATCTTGATCCCACACGGCGGTACGGCGTTGAGCTCAGCGTAACTGTTAGACCTGCTGATGATATCAATATTAGCACCAGCTACACTTACACGCAGGCCGAATTTGACGGTGGACCGAATGAAGGTAATAAAGTCCCGCTGGTTCCACAGAACGCTGCCAGTATGTCTCTGGCATGGGATATACTGCCTGCACTGACTGCCAGTACGGTGGTGAACTATACTGACAGCCGCCGCTTCGATAATGACCAGGCAAATTCCTTCGGCCGGACTATACCCTCATATATAACGACGGACCTGAAACTTTCCAGTCGCTGGCGTGACTGGTTTCTGAATATGACTATAAGCAACCTGACCAATGAGAAGGTGTTTGATCTGGGTGTTGCCAGCACGTTTACGCCCGGCAGGTTCTCCGCGTTCCCGCTTCCCGAGCGAAACTTCCTGGTATCACTGGGTAAATCCTTTTAATGAGCCGAAGGTCTGATGGGCAATAGACTCACAAAAATCTATACGCGCACCGGTGATGATGGAACCACGGGTCTGGCTGATGGCTCGCGAGTAGCCAAGGATTCTGCACGCATTGGTGCGATTGGCGAAGTCGATGAATTGAATTGTATTCTCTCCACTGTGCTGGCCTGCAGTATCCCTGAACGGGTTTCTCAATGTCTGGTGGAAATTCAGCATGACCTGTTTAACATCGGCGGTGAACTGAGTCTGCCCAAGGCGTCACTGGTCACTGGCAAGTATGTCGAAAGACTTGAGACATGGCTGGATGGGTTCAACGAAACGCTGCCGCCACTCAAGGAGTTCATACTGCCGGGCGGAGGACAGGCCGCAAGCTGCTGCCATATCGCCCGGGCCGTCTGCAGGCGAGTAGAACGCTCTCTCTATCACCTCGCTCGAACAGAGACTGTGGAAAAATTTCTACTCGTATATATAAATCGCCTGTCGGACTTGTTGTTTGTCTTGTGCAGGGTGCTGGCGAGAGACAGCGGAGCGGGTGAGGTGTACTGGCGAAACCCAGTGAGATAATTCAAGCGTTGAACTTCTAAAATAGCAGCCAGCCATAATGGTTTTGTTTCGAATTTCACTACATTCATTAAAGGTAGAGTAAATGAGTTTGCGTTTTGGCATAGACCTGGGTGGCACCAAGATCGAGATCATTGCACTGAATGACATGGGTGACGAGTTGTTGCGCGAGCGCACGGCGACTCCAAAAGATGACTATTCGGGAATTCTGGCCGCCATATCCAGACTTGTGAGTCAGGCTGAAACCAGATTGGGTGAAAAAGGCACGCTGGGAATCGGCACGCCTGGCGCGATCTCGCCCGCCACCGGTCTGCTGAAAAATTCCAACTCTGTGTGCATGAATGGCCAGCCATTCAAAGTGGATATTGAAAAGGTTTTGGGCTGTGAAGTCCGTATCAGCAATGATGCCAATTGTTTAGCCTTGTCCGAGGCAACGGATGGCGCAGCTGCCGGCGCCGATGTAGTTTTTGGCGTTATTATTGGCACCGGGACCGGCGCAGGCGTGGTTGTAAACGGGCGTGTGCTTACTGGCCCCAATGCTATTGCCGGCGAATGGGGACATAATCCTTTGCCCTGGCCGCAGGATAATGAGCTGCCCGGTCCTGCCTGTTACTGCGGAAAGCGCGGGTGTGTGGAGACTTATCTTTCGGGTCCCGGGATGGCAAAGGATCATGAACGCACATCATCCCAGAATAAATCCACACGCGAAATCATATCAGCTGCAGCCCAAGGTGATGCGATTGCAGAAGCAACGCTTGCGCGTTATGAAGATCGCATGGCGCGCAGCCTGGCGGCCATCATTAATGTTCTGGACCCGAATACCATTGTGCTGGGTGGCGGTATGTCCAACCTTGCCAGGATTTACGAGAACGTGCCAAAGCTCTGGGGCCGGTATGTGTTCTCGGATCGCGTCGATACACTGCTCGTTCCGCCTAAACACGGAGACTCCAGCGGCGTCAGGGGCGCGGCCTGGCTATGGAATAGTCAATAAGGAAAGTCTGAGTATTACTCTGCCAAATGCTTGAGAAACAATTCTCTGAAAATTTCTCTTCTCCAGGAGTTTAACGGTGTGAAGTACCATGGTTAGGCGGACCCTTTCGGGGATAGTGTAAACCTCTCGTCTTTAGACGAAGGAAAGGATGGCGAAATGGGAACTTTAGCGACCATGAGTTACTCTTTTGATTTTCAAATTCGACGCCTTACGTATTGAACTCGAGAAAATTTTTTCAGTCGTTTTCAAGACGACAATATAAGAATCCATCGCCTTAAAGACGAGGGTAGTTCAGTTGCATGTTTCGAGTTAATCGCGTAAAGACTAAGAGGCTGGCACTTCCCTGTGCCACCGATAAAAACGGAGTGTTTCAGCCCCCGTTTGCTGTCCTTGGATTTAGCGGCAGGATCTGAGAAGTGTCCTTTCAGCATCCATGCATCCGGTCATACACCTAGATACCGCTTTCTCATATTTGGCTATATTGTCACGGCATATAACGGCTTCAATAACCCCAGATGCGCTACCACCTCCGCTGCCACATACGAGTGTCGGAGCGGCCAGTTCGGCGCGACACATTGATTGACAACTCTCAGAGGCTGCGGATATGGCATCCTCACAAGGTGTTGTCGGATTCAAGAACCGGTCGTTGGCGACCATACATTCCATTAACCCTGCGGTTACAAAGCCTCGTTGGAGGACGGCAGGAAATGCGGCCATATCCGTAAGTGTGGCGCGTGCGCGCTGAGGAGGCCCTGGTGGAGGCTCTGGGGGGACTGTAACTAGAGCTCTTCTGGGTGCTACTGTGGTGGTGTACATATTTTCGCCGTCCAGCATGTGCTGAGTGACAAGGACTCCAGCTCGTTGCCCGTCGCTTTGCTGCTGGGTAACGATGACTCGGCCTCGCGCCTGCGTCCCGTCAACCATAAAACCTACAATAGCTCGAGCCCGTTGCGGTGAAGGTGGAGGACATTCAAGTGATAGTGCGGATACGGAGACACTCGTCACCACATTATCCAAGGCCTCATCCACATCGTCGGCGAGCTCATCGAGTCGGTCAGTCGGTAGCTCCGCAAGAATTCTGGTATCAAAGAAGCTTTCACGACCGCTATCCCGGATATGAAAGGCCACTACATTCCGCTCTTGCACTAGCTCATTCGGCACATCAATGCGGAATTCATCCAAACTAGGGCATCCTTCATGAATGATAGGCGCCGAAAGTGACGCGCCATTAAGAAATATACCAAGGATTTCGTTATCCGCAGAAACCAGGATACGCAGATTTCTCGAACCCTCTGGAATCTCGATCTCATGCCGGAGCAAAAGCTGCGAATTAGTCCGCCA
>JBGTHR010000378.1:0-3430 GCA_041746095.1 Gammaproteobacteria bacterium
GTCTCCGGAATGATCTTGCTTAATCTCAGGGTGCATGGGGCAGGTATAATTTCCACCCGTTATCTTCGGTTTGCTGTCGCTGGGAGGATGCAACACGCGTTGCGGATCGGCGGTGAATTTGTCCCGGCAGTGTGTAGAGCAGAAGCGATAGGGTTGCCCTTCGTACTCATGTGCCGGTGCATCGTGCGCATGGACAGTCATGCCGCAGACGGGATCTATTGCTGAGTGTACTTGTTCGATCATGCTATCCATTATTCATCGCGAAATTAAAAGGCAAAATTTGAAGTTTGAGATTGTGCTTAATAGGGTTATAGAGGGTTGACTGTGTGTTTACTACGCTAACCCTCACTCTCCATTTCTCAACAGACGCATGGGTCTACTCCTTAATACTCAATAATCCAAAGTCTGTAGTCTACTACAGAGTCAAGAGTTGACTGACTGCATGTCTCATAACTTCTGTCTGTTCATCGTGCTCGAATGACAGTTGCTCAAAGGTTGCCTTATATTCAGGCTGCGACAATTTGCCGCATGTGACCTTATGCCACATTCCTAAGGCTTTAACTCTTGCCTAAGATACGTTACTCACTCGTTAGGCTGAAGGGCGATACCGGTGGGTTGCTGAGGCCTGGTTAACCTCCGCAGTCCGCAGAATTATTGGGTGCTGATCGGCCCGGCAGCAACCGGCTGAGTATTCAAAAAAATGCGCCCATCATCGAACACACTCACGAAGCGCACATCCTGTAAAACACTGCCGCCCAGGGTGTAATAGATGTAATAACTGCCGCTAAAATCAGGGGGAGGTCAATGGGCATAATACAAGAAGCAAGACGATTTACACTGTTAATCTGTACCGTGGCCAGTGTGAATCTGCTAGGCGTCAGTCACGCCGAAGAGGTAAATTCAGCAGAGACCGTCGGTGAAACAATCGAATTGGAAGGAATCACCGTAGAAGGTCGAGGAGAAGACCTGACGGGAATTGCAAACTCTGCCTCGCAGGGCCGGACCGGGCGCGCGCAACTTGAAACACGACCTATCCTCAGGCCCGCCGAGGTACTCGAAACTGTCCCAGGGCTAGTCGCTACTCAGCATAGTGGCGAAGGTAAGGCTAATCAGTATTTCCTGCGTGGGTTTAATCTGGATCACGGCTCGGACTTTGCGACCTCTATCGATGGCATTCCATTCAATCTTCCATCCCATGGCCATGCACAGGGCTGGCTCGACATCAACTTTTTAATCCCAGAGCTGGTGGATGAGGTCGAATTTAAGAAGGGCGTGTATTACGCGGATGTCGGTGATTTCTCCTCTGCAGGTTCCGCGAACATACGGCTCGCCAGGCGCCTGGACAAGAATATACTTAAGACAGAAATCGGCGAGGACGATTTTTACCGTGTATTAGTTGCGGGGTCACCCAAGGTGGGTGATGGGCACTTACTGTATGCGTTACAGCCGCAATATTATAATGGCCCCTGGACTAACCCGGAAAATAACAAAAAGATCAGCGGCATCCTGAAGTACACCGGAGGCGACGATGAACGCGGTTACTCTCTATCAGCGCTTGGCTATTACGCTGAATGGGAGGCAACAGACCAGATAGCGCAGCGAGCAGTGGATCAAGGCCTGATTTCCCGGTTTGGTACGCTGGACCCCGCGCTCAACAATGATACCGAGCGTTACACTGTAGCTGGAGATTGGTGGAATACAGGCGAGAACGACTCACTGACTAAGCTCAATGTTTATGCTTCGTATTATACATTGGATCTATTTTCTAACTTTACCTATTTTCTCGATGATCCGGTCAATGGTGACCAATTTGAACAGGTGGATCGACGTGGCGTATTTGGCGCAAACACTTCCCATCAATGGTTTAACAACTGGTTCGGAAAAGACATAGATAATACGCTAGGACTTCAATTGCGGCATGATGAGGTGTTCGATGTCGCCTTGTACCAGACACGGGAGGGAGAGCGTCAAAGCACAACACGTCAGGACGAAATCGGAGTAACAAGCCTGGGTCTTTACCTGAATAATGAAATTAAGTGGGCGGATAAATTGCGCACCATTATTGGACTGCGCGGTGATTTCTACCGGTTCGCGGTAGACAGCAGCATCATTCCAGCTAACTCCGGTAACGAAACGGATGTAATCTTCAGCCCCAAATTAGGATTAATTTTGGGCCCATGGTACAGCACGGAATTTTACGTAAATGCAGGCCTTGGTTTCCACAGCAACGATGCCCGCGGTACTACGACAGTAGTCGATCCGGTGACAGGCGAACCTACCGAGCAGGTCGATCCGCTTGTGCGCTCGACAGGCGCCGAGATAGGGCTCCGCTCCACACTGATTCCCGGTTTGAACTCGACTTTCGCACTATGGTTTCTCGAACTCGACTCGGAACTGGTTTTCGTTGGTGATGTCGGAAATACTGAAGCGAGCGATAAGAGTCGACGTTTCGGCGCAGAGTGGAACAATTTTTATCAAGCTACGGACTGGTTGAGTCTGGACTTTGATCTTGCCCTTACTGACGCTCAATTTGTTGACAATGGTCCAGGTAATCGTGAAATTGATAACAGTGTCGATACCATCGTCGCTGCTGGAGCTACGGTCAGGCTACCCAATGGCTTTAATGGGAGTATGCGGGTCAGGCATTCTGGTGCGCGACCGCTGAACGGGGATGGCAGTGTCGAATCCGAACCCACGACACTGGTAAATATGCGACTCGGTTATCAACTAAAGAAGTTTGATGTGGGGGTGGATGTACTTAATCTGCTCGATTCAAACGATAGCGACATATCTTATTTTTATACCTCACGGTTACAAGGGGAAGCTGCGGAGGGCGTGGATGACATCCATTTTCATCCGGTAAATCCTCGCCAGATCCGGTTATTTGCAACCTGGAATTTCTAATATGTGAACACATCCAGGGTGAATAATTAAGTTAAAGCAGTAGTAAGATACGGAAATGGGCAAGTTTGAAATCTCAAACACTGCATCGGGCCAATCGCATACTGGATTTGAGCGCGCATTAGACCTGCTGTCGAGCGGCGGTCCGGTGGTGCTCATTCTGCTGGCGATGTCCGTCGTGGCGCTGGCCATCGTACTGGTCAAACTGGTGCAGTTCGCCCGTGTGCGCATCGGCGAACGGCGCTTTGTCGAGGCCGCACTGGGCCAATACCGCGCCGGTCAGGCCGGTGATGCGCGCGCCACCCTGGCTGCGGCGCACAATCCGATTGCCCGTGTCATGGATGTCGCCATCCGCGGGCGCGAGCGTGCCGACATCAGCGAACTAACGGTGCGTGAAGAAATCACCCGCGTCGCTGGCGATGAAATACAGAATCTACGCTCGTATCTAAGAGGCCTGGAAGTCATTGCCACGCTGAGTCCATTACTCGGATTGCTGGGCACGGTACTCGGCATGATCGGCGCCTTTCAG
>JBGTHR010000379.1:0-6148 GCA_041746095.1 Gammaproteobacteria bacterium
CCTTCGGGTTCGGTGAGGCGCCGGGGCGCAGTGAGGAATTGTCGATGGCGGTATCGCCACTGAGGCATATCATCACTGTCAATCTTGAACAGGGCAACGATGTGGCGTCGGAATGGCTGATTGAGTATCTAGACTTGCAGAACGGCGTAGTCCAACAACTCATACAGTACCTGGACACCGCTCGCCAAGCGTTGTCGCTGTTGCCAACACAGCACGATATCGTACTTGAGCGTTTTCTTGACCAGCGCGGCGATATGCATCTGGTCATTCACTCCCCTTACGGATCCCGGCTGAATCGGGCCTGGGGACTGGCGCTGCGTAAACGTTTCTGCCGCAAGTTCAATTTCGAGTTACAGGCTGCGGCGCTGGAAGATAGCGTAGTCCTGTCACTGGGCGCCACACACAGTTTTCGACTGGATGAAGTGTGGAGTTATCTGAAGAGTCAAACGGTGCGCAAGGTGCTGACTCAGGCATTGCTGGACAGCCCGATGTTCGCCACGCGCTGGCGCTGGAATGCCACCATTGCCCTCGCTGTTCGGCGCAGCCATAACGGCAAGAAAGCGCCCCCTCAGTTTCAGCGCATCGATGCCGAGGATCTGATGGCCGTGGTATTTCCTGATCAGCTGGCATGCCTTGAAAATATTGCCGGTGAGCGTGAGATTCCTGATCATCCGCTAGTGAATCAATGCATACACGATTGCCTGCACATTACTATGGACATCAGCGGCCTGGAGACCGTGCTGAGAAACATAGAAGAAGGCCGAATTCGAGTACACACTCGTGATCTGGCGGGCCCCTCGCCTTTATCCGAGGAAATACTGAACGCCCGTCCCTATGCATTTCTGGATGATGCGCCTGCCGAGGAACGCCGCACTCTGGCAGTACAGACGCAACGCTTCACAGACCCTGCCGATGCCGCCCGACTGGGGCAGCTGGATCAAGACGCAATCCAGCGTGTACGCGATGAAATTCGTCCGGACATTCAAACGCCAGATGACTTACACGACGCACTGGTAGTCTACGGATTTCTGACTGACAAAGATCTCGCGGGTTGCTCGAATTCGCCCGACACTCTGATGGAATGTCTCCGCACTTTGACTGAGTCGAATCGCGCTACCCGCATGCAATCACCGGTCAACCAGACCCTGTGGGTCAGTGCCGAACGACTGGCAGAGATGCGGCAACTCTATCCGAATACCCCGCTGGAACCACTCATTGCCGGTGCGCCATCCTGCCGTCAGACAGTCACAAATGCCAATGACGCATTGATTGAGATAATACGCAGCCGACTGGAATTATACGGGCCGGTGACCTCAGAAACCCTGTCTGAGCCATTGGCCATGCCAGCCGGTCGCATCAATACAGCACTGGCCGCGCTGGAACAGGAGGGTTTCGTCATTCAAGGCTGTTTCTCGGGTGACCGTAAGCAGCTTGAGTGGTGCGAACGGCGGCTGCTCTTGCGCATACACCGCTACACGCTCAAACAGTTACGGCAGGAGATAGAACCTGTTGACCCGGCATGTTACATGCGTTTTCTGTTTCATTGGCATGGTCTTACCCATCGGGGCCAGGGTGAAGATGCCTTGCTGAATAGCGTGTGTCAGCTGGAAGGCTTTGCCGCCCCAGCCGCCGGTTGGGAGGCTGGAATCCTTGCCAGCCGTATGCAGTCTTTGCACCCACATATGCTGGATAACCTGTGCACCTCTGGGCATATTTGCTGGTTGCGGCTAACACCCGGCACAAGTAAAACTGGCGAGCGTGGCAAAAAGGCATCACCCATACGCAACACACCTATAGTCCTGATCGAGAGACAGCACCTGCATTTCTGGCAGACACCAATAAGCAATCATGACTTGCCCGGCAAACTCACTTCCATTGCCTGGCGAATACTGGAACACCTTAACACTGCCGGGGCTTCATTTTTTATTGATCTTGTTGAAGAAAGCGGTCTGTTGAGTACACAGGTCGAGTCGGGATTGAGTGAACTTGCCTCCTATGGCCTGGTGACGTCGGATCACTATGCAGGATTACGCAATCTCATCACACCGCAACGAAGACGTTCACGATTTCCGCGCAAGCACCAAATGACGCCATCAGGTCTGGATCAGGCCGGACGCTGGTCGAAAATCAGGAAACGCCCTGTGACGGTCAAATCGCCGATGAACGTAGAGTTACGGCTGCAGACTCACAAAGAAAAAACTGCGCGCAACGAGCATATTGCTCGAATATTACTCAAGCGCTACGGAGTCGTTTTCAGAAAGGTGCTTGAGCGTGAAACTCATATTCCACCGTGGTATGAGCTGCTATATATTTATAGACGTATGGAAGCACGCGGCGAGATACGTGGAGGACGATTCGTCCAGGGTTTCAGTGGCGAGCAATTCGCGCATATAGATGCCATTACTCCATTACGCAAAATGCGTGGCCAAACTAACGATGGCGAGCTTGTCACCGTCGCGGGTTGTGACCCGGTTAATCTTGCCGGCATTATCACACCCGGACAGCGGGTTGCATCACATATAAACAATCAGATCCTCTACCGCGATGGTGCGCCTGTGGCGATTCTGACTCGTGGGGAGGTGACATTTCTTCAGCCGGTATCTGCCACAATAGAGTGGAATGCTAGAAACCTGCTTATCCGCAGAGGCAATCCAGCCAGCGTGATGTATAACCCACGGGCACAATAGGGTGCTCATGTTTAGCGTATGAATAATTGAGAGTCGTGTCACAGATCTTAGCCATCAGTCTTGATAAACTTCTGATCATATTTAATATCATACTTAAGCAATAAACTTTTTATGTCGATATTTCTGCTCTAGCCTCTCAACCTGCATGATTGGTTATATACGTGCTTACACAACTATACTCAAAATACAAGGAAAGCTAGAGTTGCAAAGGCACGTAAATCCAACGCTTGAGTTGATCTTGAATTGCATCCAATCAGAAAAACCTTGCGTAGACGAAGTAAGTAGTGAAATGAATTAACCTGATGTTAAGCGCCACTCGCAAAACAAGCACTACGGATAAACAGTTGAAATTACACGATAAACGGAAATACTGCTGATGATTCTGTTACCTGCGTCCCGAAATCCAGGCTTACTAATGCCTAAACTGGTAATTGCCAGCTCACTCGTAACTACGATCTTTGAGCTAGACAATTTGATAACAGAACACGGAGGTTTTATGAACAAGGAAAATAAGGAGATAAAAGAAAAGACAATTGAGATTTACGAATTGATCAAACGAAATACCCATTTCTATGACATTCACAGTCAGTACTATAAAGGTTTGCGCTCACAACGAGCCGCCAAGCTGCCGTTGCCGATAACACAAGGCTAACTGAGACATATATCGACTTGCCGCTGCAATCCAGTTGATGCGGTTAGAAATTTTCTAGCGTCCTGGTATACCGTGATGAGAATTTCCCATACGGATATAAAATATGAACCAACGAAAAGGGTTTCAATTATCTGTTGAATTGCAGTAGTTGGGACTACTTTTCAAGCAAGCCATCAGTTGCTCTCGCTTTTACTTGATTCTTTTAGCGCCTCCTTCTTCGAAAAACGACGTAACCTGCCTGACCATCAATATGGCTTCCCGCAGTGGCCAGCCTTCTTCAATAAGGGTCACCACAATCCCTGATCCATGATAACGTGATAATCACAACCATGCTCTGAATTGAGCGATGTAAACGGTATGACATTGCCTTTCATGACATACGCCTGATAGCGCCAGAACAAATCAATCTAGTTGTCGGTTTGCTACTACCAAGATCGTTTATGATGCGAGGCATTTTTTTTGAATTTCAATGAATAATCCGCTGAGGATCTCCGACAGTTTCGCTGGCCGCCAGCAGGTTTAACGTAGCGACGAGTTCCTTCATTCCAGCAGCAAGCACTTCAGCTGCCTCTAACTGGATATTAACTGTGCCTATGGATTCCCGGGATTCATTTGAGATTGCGCCATAGCAAATCTGGTATTTGGCTAGATTCATTGCCAATAATCGCGCGCATTTTGCAAGTTCAGCCTTGGATTTTTGCGCGATGAGTTGCTCCGCAATCTGATAGTGTTTCAGAAACTCCTGCATGTTTTCTGTATCTGACATTGTCTCGTCCTTGTGATTTCCAGTTAACTGCACTATACGCAGATTAGCATTACTGGACGTGAAGCGGCTCACATAAGACTTGTAAATCACTGACTTTTATCGGTTAATGTAGGCCTTTCATCGGCAGAGAGGCCATAAACTATCCCTGGTTTATAGGAGAGTACAAAACTGGCGCTAAGGCTCAAGACTTCAGGCAGTGTTTGTATGGATATTTAGTAGAAACTCACTTTACATTAGATAAAATTTTTTTATTTATACAATAAATAATATTAAGTAATATTTTACAAAATCATGGCTACACTTAGCGGTAATGAAAATAATTGGATAACTCGATATGCCGCATAAGGATTCTCGTGATAAACCAGTTAGTTTTGAACTAGATAGTTTAAACATCCACACGGATTATCTGGCTGATCTCCAAAATGACCGGGAGAACATCAGCAACGACACACTGGATGCCGCGGATGGAATGAAGTCTTCGAATAGCATGCGTTCCTCCGTCAAGGGAATCAATCGCAGCAGTTCTTCCTGGCAGCGGATTGAGGCCCTCAATGAATCCAGGCGTCTGCGCGCCTTGTTAAAAGAGTTTTACGAGGACTAAACCTGTCCGGTATGCTCCGGTAAAGGTTTAATTCTGTATCAATTCCAGAGCACCTTTTACCAGTTGCGATGCTCCATAGCAGCTGAGTTACGCTTGCGGTTGAAATACTCTCAGGCATCCCCACTTATGTCTTATTCGAGTTGCACTGATAGCGCAGAATTTGTCTGAGCCAGTCGCGTGATTTAACCTACTCCGTGATTAACGTAAACTAAAGCAGCCGTTTAACAACAAGCTTTGCGCACAGTCACTGCCTGCAAAGCCTGATAATATAGATTTGATTACTTCGTAGAGTGCGTTTCTACAGACATGCAGCTTTTCGTCTCAATCCCTGCCTAATCCACCTCAATATTCGTAGCAGGACTGTACCAAAATCATATGGATTACAAAGACTACTATAAAACACTGGGCGTCGATCGTGATGCAACTCAGGATGCCATCAAGCAATCCTATCGTCGTCTTGCGCGAAAATACCACCCGGATGTGAGCAGGGAAGCAAATGCTGAGGCGCGCTTTAAAGAGGTCAAAGAGGCTTACGAAGTCCTGAAAGACTCAGAAAAGAGGACTGCGTATGATCAGTTTGGCAATAACTGGAAAGCCGGACAGGAATTTAAACCACCACCCGACTGGAATCCTGGCTTCAGCCACAGAACCGGAGGTTTTTCTGATACTGGAGAATTCAGTGACTTTTTTGAATCGCTGTTTGGCAGTAACCGTGGCTGGCAAGAGAACCATTTCAGTTCCTCCGGTCAGGACCAGCAGGCGAAGATCACTTTATCCCTTGAGGATGTATATCGTGGCGCAACCCGCTCAATCACTCTCCAGGGAAGCGGAAATGCCTCCAACTGTAGATCACGCACTCTAAACGTTAAAATTCCTAGTGGAGTTTATGGAGGCCAGCGAATCCGTTTGCCACGTCAAGGCACGGCGGGCATGGGTAATGGTCATGCCGGCGATCTGTATCTTGAGGTCCAGTTTGAATCACATGAATTTTTTCGCGCCCAGAAGCGCGACATACATCTGGAACTGCCGGTAACACCCTGGGAGGCTGCGCTTGGACAGACCGTGACTACACCTACATTGGGCGGGAATGTTGAACTAAAACTGCCAGCCGGTTCACAGTCAGGCGAAAAACTTCGCCTCAAAGGAAAGGGTCTACCAGGCAATCCACCGGGGGATCAGTATATCGTTCTGAAAATCGTCACTCCAGAAGCAACGACGGCAACGGCACGGAAATTCTATGAAGAAATGGCCAGTATGATGCCTATGGATCCGCGCGTTGACCTGAAATGAATTGTGCTCACACACAATATAGCCTCTGAAGTTTTGACCATACGATTTCAGTTATTCTGAAATCTCCGTTCTTACATATAAAGCCATGCTGCAGGTCTAGTGATGCATACGCTCTACCGCTAATAATTCAGTAGTCTTTCAAATTAGGATTT
>JBGTHR010000380.1:0-4863 GCA_041746095.1 Gammaproteobacteria bacterium
TCAATATTCAGCCTGCGCGAAGCTGGGCAGAGCTGGTTGCCAATACTCAGCTGCTCTATGAGGAGGCGCGCCAGTGCCGTCTGGGAACCGAGAAATTTATGCTGGATGGACGACACTCCGGCACCGGAGGCGGCAATCACATTACCATAGGCGGCGCTACTCCTGCCGACAGCCCGGTACTGAGAAAACCGATATTACTGCAGAGTTTGATTACGTACTGGCAGCATCATCCGAGTATGTCCTATCTGTTTTCAGGTTTGTTTTTAGGCCCGACCAGTCAGGCGCCGCGCATTGATGAGGCGCGCAGTGACAGCCTCTATGAACTGGAGATCGCATTTCAGCAAATGCCTGAAGCCGAGACGCCGGCGCCCTGGCTGATCGATAGGCTGTTACGCAATCTGTTGGTGGATGTAACCGGCAATACGCACCGTGCCGAGTTCTGTATCGATAAACTGTATTCGCCAACAGGACCCGCAGGACGACTTGGACTGGTTGAGTTTCGCGCCTTTGAAATGCCGCCACATTATCGAATGAGTCTGGTGCAGATGCTCTTATTGCGTGCACTGATCGCACGATTTTGGGATCAGCCATACACCCACAAGCTCATACGCTGGGGTACCGAGTTACATGACCGATTCATGTTGCCGCATTTTATTTGGCAGGATTTCAGGCAGGTGATCGACGAACTTAGGGATTATGGGTATGCATTTGAGTATGAGTGGTTTGCAGCCTTTCAGGAATTCCGTTTTCCCCATTATGGCAGTGTCGTCGTTGACGGGATCGAATTTGTGTTGTGTAGCGCGATTGAGCCGTGGCATGTGCTGGGAGAGGAAACCAGTCAGCAAGGCACATCCCGTTATGTGGACTCCTCAGTTGAGCGTTTACAGGTGGTGGTGCGTGGAATGACCAGTTCGCGGTATATGATCACCTGCAATGGACGGCCTGTTCCACTGCGGCCTACCGGCACCCTGGCCGAGTATGTCGCGGGTGTGCGCTACAAGGCCTGGCAGCCGCCATCGGCGCTACATCCGAATATTCCTGCGCATGCGCCCCTGGTGTTTGATATTGTGGATATAATGAATTCCCGCTCAATTGGCGGCTGTACATATCATGTATCACACCCGGGCGGACGGAATTATGAGGCCTTCCCGGTGAACGCTAATGAGGCCGAGGCGCGGAGAATCGCACGTTTCTCTGCACATGGGCACACGCCGGGTATCGTTAGCGTGAATCCTGAAACGCCGAATTCCGAACATCCATATACACTCGATTTGCGCTATGGATGAACATCTGTTTGATGTCGCTTGACCGAATAAATATCTGTGGCATATGAATTGCGGAATTTGAACACGCTATGCGATCATGGCGCCATGCGGGCGTTAAAATCCATATGACATACTTGAACAACAAAAAAAGTAAAACGCATGTCGATTGACTGGAAAAATTATCACTCATCAGGCTTCTATGATGAACTGATTGCCGATAGTGGCGCTCCACGCGTGGCAGCCCGTCAGATGGCGCGGTATATCGCATCACTGGACGAGGATGAGCTGGCCTTGCAACAAGGTGCAGCAGAACTCGCCATCAAGTCGATGGGCATATCGTTTACTGTCTACTCGGAAAAAGGCGCCTCCATTGATCGTATATGGCCACTGGATATTATTCCCCGAATCATGGCCAAGCGCGAGTGGGATAGAATTGAGAAGGGCCTGAAACAGCGCGTGGTCGCGCTGAACATGTTTGTCGACGATATCTATCATGAACAGCGCATCATCAAGGACAAGGTATTCCCCGCTGAAGTGCTGGCTAAGTCGGTAAACTTTCGTACGCAGTGTGTTGGCGTTAATCCACCATTGAATATCTGGGCGCATGTTTGTGGTTCGGATCTTGTGCGTGACAAGGATGGCGCCGTTTATGTGCTGGAAGATAATCTGCGTGTGCCTTCCGGGGTGTCCTACATGCTGGAAAATCGCCTGGTGATCAAACGGGTTTTTCCAGAATTGTTTGAGAACTGCAATATCCTGCCGGTGGATGAGTATCCGTCACAGCTGTTCGATACATTGGCTGCCATTTCTCCACGCCCTGGGGAGTTCCCTGAAGTCGTGGTGCTGACTCCTGGCATATACAACTCCGCGTATTTCGAGCATTCCTATCTGGCGCAGCAAATGGGTTGTGAACTGGTGACCGGAGACGATCTTGTGGTTGGGGACGATGACTGTGTCTATATGCGAACGATCAATGGGCTGGCGCAGGTTGATGTGGTCTACCGCCGTATAGATGATCTGTTTCTGGATCCTGAGGCATTCCTCAAGGATTCAATGTTGGGCGTGCCAGGCCTGGTGCGCGCCTGGAAGAAAGGTAAAGTGGCGCTGGCTAATGCGCCGGGCGCAGGAGTCGCTGACGATAAGGTCGTTTATACCTTTGTGCCGGATATGATACGTTACTATCTGGATGAGGATGCCATTCTCCCTAATGTGCCGTCATATCTGTGTATGCGCAAGGACGAATGTGAATACGTGTTGAAGAATCTCGACAAACTGGTCGTCAAGCCTGCGAATGAATCCGGTGGTTACGGTATGTTGGTGGGGCCGGCATCAACCCGCGCAGAGCGTGAAAAGTTTGCCAAGCTGATCAAAAGAGACCCCCGAAATTATATGGCGCAGCCTACTATCGCAATATCGACGGTTCCCACCATTGTGGGTAAGACGGTAGAACCACGGCATATAGATTTGCGACCGTTTGTCCTCTCCAGCGATCAGACGCATGTCACCACCGGAGGATTGACTCGAGTCGCGTTGCGCAAGGGTTCGCTGGTCGTCAATTCATCCCAGGGCGGTGGCAGCAAGGATACCTGGATCGTCGATACAGGCCGTCACTAATGCTATCCAGGGTCGCCGAAAACATCTACTGGCTGGGCCGCTATGTGGAACGTGCGGAAAATACCGCACGCATTGTCAATGTCAATGCCAATCTGTTGCTTGATTTGCCCAGGGGTTTCTCGCCCGGCTGGCAACCGCTGATAGTGATTACTGGGGGCGAGGAGATCTTCGTCGAGTTGCATGAAGAGTATGATGAACGCAATGTCATTCGATTTCTGGTCGGTGAAAGCAAAAATCCTGGTTCCATACTCTCGTCATTACATGCGGCCCGCGAAAACACACGCACCATTCGCGATATTGTGCCACGCGAGGCGTGGGAGGAGATCAACGAACTCTACAATTTTGCGCGCGACAATCTGCAATCAGGATTATCCAAGCGTGGCCGTTATGGTTATCTCAAGGTGATATTTCGCGCCACGCAGACACTTACCGGGCTTTTGTATGGCTGCATGAGTCATAATGAGGTGTATGCTTTTTTGCGTATCGGCCGCAATCTTGAACGTGCGGATATGACTAGCAGAATAGTGGATGTGCGTTCCGCCAGCTTGTTGCCGGAACAAAGTGGCCTGCGGCCCTTCGAGAGTATTCAGTGGGTGAGCGTGCTGAAATCCCTGAGTGCCTACCAGATGTACCGTATCAAAAAACAGGTGCGGATACGGCGTAAGGATGTGCTGGAGTTTCTGATGCAGGATGATCAATTTCCACGCGCTTTTTACCATTGCATCTCAGAGGTGGAGAGTTCGCTGCAGGGCATGCCGCATAATGAAGCGCCACTACGCGAGGTCGGTCGTCTTAAACGCGCCGTTCAGCATACGGATCTCGGCGGGCTGACTCAGGATGAACTGCAGACATTCATAGACCAATTACAGATTGGCCTGGGAACTCTGCACGAATGTATCGCTAAAAGCTATTTTTTACTTGATAAGCAGGCATCGTCCTCTCGTTCATCTCAGTCTCAAACACAAACCTCGATAGCTGTACCCTGAATTATTAATCTTATAGAAGTATACAGGCCTATGAACTTTTGGGCGCCTTTTCATTACTATAAGGTCAAGGTATATAAATACTGTCACTTTCACTTCAAGGAACAATATACAAGGGTCATAGGAAGCAGATTGCATACTAACATGCGTTTGCTTCTATGTATAAAGGGAAAAACCGCTACTACAAAAATTCCAAGATCAGTGAGGCCAGATTTCGCCGCCTGTTGAAAGCGTTTGCGTTGGATCTGACGGCCAGTGATGCGGCGCGACTGACGGGCATCAGTACGCGTTCGGTGAATACGATTTATCTGAAGATTCGGCATCGAATTGCGGCTTACTGTGAAGCCCAGTCGCCGTATTCCGGCGAAGTGGAACTGGATGAATCCTACTTTGGTCCGAAACGCATTCGTGGCAAACGGGGTCGGGGTGCGGGCAGCAAGACCATCGTGTTTGGCGTATTCAAACGTAAGGGGCATGTGTATACCGAGATTGTGCCGGATGCGAAGAAAAAGACCTTAATTGCAGTGGTTCGCGGCCGTGTCGATCTGGACAGTGTAATTCATACGGATGGCTGGCGGGCCTACGATGGTCTGGTCGACCTAGGGTATGAAAAGCATTATCGGGTGTATCATGGAGACAACGAATTTGCTGCAGGTGAACGTCATATCAATGGTATAGAATCCTTCTGGGCGTTTGCAAAGTTACGCTTGAGTCGATTCAAGGGATTACCCAAACACACGTTCTATTTGCACTTAAAAGAAACTGAGTTTAGATTCAACCATCGTCGTGAGGATCTCTATAAACACATGCTAAAATTACTCAGATTAAACCCAATTTGAGTGAATCTGCTTCCTAAGACCCTATAGATTTGATATGTAATTTAAATTAATCATAGTAGTATTAAATACTATATCGACTAAAACTGCTATAAATATCTTATAGTTAGAATAGTAAATTATCAAATAATTGCGCTATAAATATGGAAAATGAATAGTTACCCA
>JBGTHR010000381.1:0-8582 GCA_041746095.1 Gammaproteobacteria bacterium
GTCGTCTCTTTTTATTGCGTCCATTGCAGCCTCAGATAGAAAAGCAGAGCGCGTTTTGCCACGCATCTTCGCATGCAAGTCGATCTCGCGAAGTGTATTTTTGGGTATTGTGACGTTGACACGAACCGAGGGACCAACACCATTCTCAACCGGCGCATCCACTATGTGCCAAAGCCAACCTATGAACTCTGGTCTATCCATAGACGGGTGAGGGTAGTGAGGAGAAGGGATATCCTCTTCATCTTCAATGAGTGCTGCAACGTGTAAAGCGATCGCTTCCCTGGCATTAGCGATAGCCTCTTCAAGTGTGTCGCCGGCTGAAAAGCATCCGGGCAGATCAGGCACCACGACACCAAATGCCGTGGATCTACTACCTCGTTCTATTGCGATCGGATAATACATAAGTTTAACCTTGCTTTAGCCCAGCCTGCTTGCGGATGGCGTTAACCAAACCGATTCCAAGGTCTTTCTTCGGGTGCGGAACCGTGATTATCTGACGGTTTCGATTGGGATGCCGGAATTGATGGTGCGATCCTTTGGTGCGATGTAGTTCCCAACCAGCATCCATGAGCTCACGAATCAGATCCTTGCTCTTCATGTCGAAATGATACACATAGAATACACACCCAACAAGAGAGATGCTTTACCGCTAATGATAAGTACTGTGGCATTCAAGATTTCTCCCGTTGGTCGAAATGACAAAGACCCCTGCTGACGGGAGCTGAATCGATGCCCCGTTGCTTGCGGCGGGGTAGTTCATTAGACGGGACAGGCCTAAAAGAAAAGCCTCATGTGTGTTAAACATGAGGCTTTTTTGTGCGAACCTTACGAGAAAAGTTTTTCGAAAGTATCAAGCAGCCAGCTGCCTCAATACATAGTGCAGAATGCCGCCGTGTTGATAGTATTCGACTTCCTGTGGCGTATCGATGCGTACCTGCGCGATAAAACTTTTACTTGAACCATCTTCGGCAGTCGTAGTGACTTTGACCTGTTTGGCAGAACCATTTTGCAGGCCGGTAATGTCAAATACCTCACGCCCGGTCAGCCCAAGTGTTGCTCCACTCTCACCCTCCATGAACTGCAACGGTAGAATGCCCATACCTACCAGATTGGAGCGATGGATGCGCTCATAGCTTTCTGCAATCACAGCACTGACTCCCTGCAGACGCGGTCCCTTGGCGGCCCAGTCACGGGATGAACCTGAACCGTATTCTTTGCCGGCAATAATGATGGTGGATACTCCATCGCTCTTGTATTGCATGGCGGCATCGTAAATCGACATCGGTTCGCCAGCAGGCAGATGCAAGGTCACTCCGCCCTCGGTGCCCGGTGCAATCTTGTTGCGCAGACGGATATTCGCGAAGGTGCCGCGCATCATGACTTCATGGTTGCCGCGGCGTGAACCATAGGAATTGAAGTCTTCCGGTTTCACGCCATGCTCCTGCAGATAAATACCCGCCGGGCTATCCGGCTTGATGGAACCAGCCGGTGAGATGTGATCGGTAGTCACGGAATCTCCCAGGTATGCCAACACACGGGCGCCATGAATATCAGTCACATCGGCTACCTGCGAGGTCATGCCATCAAAATAGGGTGGATTGGCAACATAGGTGGATTCATCCCAGCTGTATAGCAGGCTTTCAGGTGAATCCAGCTTGCGCCAGTTGGCTTCGCCCTCGTAAATATCCTTGTACGAATCGGTAAACTGCTTGGCAGTAAGGCAGCTGCCGACAACCTCGGCAACTTCCTGCTGAGTGGGCCAGATATCTTTCAGGTAGACAGGATCACCCGCAGCATTTGTTGCGAGTGGTTCGTTATAAACATCGATATCCATGCGTCCTGCGATGGCATAGGCGACCACTAGCGGTGGTGAGGCCAGATAATTCATGCGCACTTCCGAATGCACGCGGCCTTCAAAATTCCGGTTGCCCGACAGAACAGAAACAGCTACCAGATCGTTATCATTTATTGTCTTCGAGATAACTTCCAGCAGCGGGCCGGAATTTCCGATACAGGTCGTACAGCCATAACCGACAACATTAAAGCCGAGGGCATTGAGGTCGTCCAGCAGATTGGCGTTTTGCAGATACTCGGTAACCACACGCGCGCCCGGGGCGAGCGATGTCTTAACCCAGGGCTTGACCTTAAGACCTTTCTCGCGCGCCTTGCGGGCGACCAGACCCGCGCCGACCATCACCGTTGGATTGGAGGTGTTGGTGCAGGACGTAATCGCAGCAATCACCACGGAGCCGTCCGACAGTTCCGCCTCTTCTCCGCGAATCATGAGTTTCGTTGGGCCCATACCGACCAGATCGCGCTCTTCTTTGAGCGCTTTCAGATCTTTTTCGAACATCGGCTTGGAATTCTTCAATGGCACTCGATCCTGAGGGCGCTTAGGGCCAGCCAGGCTGGGTTCGATGCTGGCCAGATCAAGTTCCAGCGTTTCGCTGTATGTGGCGTCCGCACTATTTTTATCGCGCCACATACCCTGTGCCTTGGCATACGCCTCCACCAGCTCGATCTGCTTTGCACCTCTGCCGGTGAGCTTGAGGTAGCGAATGGTTTCAACATCGATGGGAAACAAGCCGCAGGTTGCGCCATATTCCGGCGCCATGTTGGCAATGGTTGCGCGATCACCTAATGGCAGTTCATCCAGGCCCGCGCCGTAAAATTCAACAAATTTACCGACCACGCCGTGTTTGCGCAGCATCTCTACGATGGTCAGCACCAGATCGGTGGCCGTCGCGCCTTCCGGCAGTTTTCCGGTGAGCTTGAAGCCGACGACTTTAGGCACCAGCATGGATACGGGCTGGCCGAGCATGGAGGCTTCGGCTTCGATTCCGCCCACGCCCCAGCCGAGCACACCCACACCATTAATCATGGTGGTGTGAGAATCCGTACCTACGAGAGTATCGGGATAGGCCTGCATGACGCCTTCGTTTTCCTGCGCAAAGATTACGCGCGCCAGAAATTCGAGGTTTACCTGGTGGACGATGCCGGTATCGGGTGGAACTACCTTGAAGTTTGAAAATGCCTTCTGACCCCATTTAAGAAAGTTGTAACGCTCGCGGTTACGGCTGAATTCCAGTTGTGCATTCAGATCGTAGGCCTGTTCAGTGCCATAGTTATCGACCTGTACCGAGTGATCAATGACCAGTTCGGCAGGCTGCAGAGGATTGATTTTTTGCGGGTCGCCACCGAGTTTTTTCATGGCGTCTCGCATGGCCGCAAGGTCAACAACTGCGGGAACGCCGGTGAAGTCCTGCATCAACACGCGCGCAGGCCGGTAGGCGATTTCCTGGTTGGGTTCAGCCTGTGGGTCCCAATTCAACAGCGCCTCAATATCGGCCTTGGTAACGGTCTTGTCATCTTCATGACGTAACAGATTTTCCAGCAGGATCTTCAGTGAAAAAGGCAGGTGTTCTGCATTCTTCAGACCTGCAAGTTTAAAGATTTCATACTGCTGACCGCCAATATCCAGCGTGGTTTTGGTATTAAAGCTGTTACTCATTCGGCATCCTCGTCACAAGATTTATGATATTTATAATGTATTTTATGGGTAGAGCAAAACAACCATTATCAGGGATTTCGGGGTATTTCGATAGGGATGTGTGTCATTTAAGCCCGGACCAGGGCTGTTCCAGCAGGCGATCCACTTCCTGCAGCAGATCGGAGCGGTTCATAATCAGCCGCCAGCGATTGCCACCTGCCTGTTTCCAGAGCACTGCAGCGCGCACACCAGCCAGCAGTAAGGCGCGTATGCGGCTGGCATTGATGTCGTTAGAAAGGTAGGACTGATCCCCCTGAACCAATATTTTAGGGCCGATTTTACTGATGCTGTTCTGATACGTATCCGCCAGACTGCTGACGACATTGTTATGAGTCAGCTCAAAATGCTGAAGCTGCCGACTGGCGCGCTCAATGCCTTCACTGATGATATCCAGCATGGCTTTCTGTTTGGCAAGTTTCTTCTCCAGAAAAATCAGCGTCAGTGCGTAGCGGGTTCGTTCCAGGCCGCGTCTGTTGGTCTTGTTGGTCAGAGAATCCCGCAGCGCCAGCAGACCGGTACGCAGGTTTTCAGTTCCTCCATATACCTCTGGGTACGAAGCGGGCTGCAGTTCGAACAGACTTCGCAGGCAGATTTCAAACGGGGCAACATCGAGCTTGCCGGACCAGGCGAGTTGTTGTATCAATTCGATGCACTGAAACATGCCTGCGAAGGCAATAGTCTGTTTTGAGGTGTCTTGCATGTATGCTTAATCCGGTTTCTCAATAATACCGCCGCCAAGGCATTGTTCGCCCGAGTAAAACACGATGGACTGTCCAGGTGTGGCGGCGCGTTGGGGGGAAGTGAATTCGGCCCTGAATATCTCAGTGCCTGTTTTGACCAATGTGCAGGGTTGTTCCTGCTGGCGGTAGCGGATTCTGGCTGCCAGCGGCAGTCCGGCAGCAGGCTCATCATGAATCCAGTGCGGCTGACTAAACGGCACGCTGGCATTCAGGAGACTCGGGTGATCGTGTCCTTGTGCAACAACCAGTTGATTGGTGTTCATTAATTTATCAACTATATACCAGGGTTGCTCGGACAAACCGCTCTGACCGCCGATGCCGAGGCCTTCCCGCTGACCAAGAGTGTAATACATCAGGCCCTGATGTCGGCCAAGGATTGCGCCATCAAGAGTAATAATGTCGCCCGGGTTGACGGGCAGGAAGCGCTGTAAAAAATCCCGGAATCGCCGCTCGCCGATAAAGCAGATGCCGGTGCTGTCTTTTTTATCATGATTGGTAAAGCCGGATTCACTGGCCAATGTCCTTACATCGCGTTTCTCCATTTCCCCGATGGGAAATAATGTGCGCGCTAATTGCTGCTGACTGAGTTGATGGAGAAAATAGCTTTGATCTTTACTGGTATCGAGGCCTTTCAGCAAGCGGACACCATCAGAATCATGTCGAATGCGAGAATAGTGTCCGGTCGCAATGCGATTTGCACCAAGTGTGAGCGCATGATCCAGAAACGCACGGAATTTGATCTCGCGGTTGCACATGACATCCGGATTAGGCGTGCGTCCGGCCTGGTATTCGTGCAGAAAATACGTAAACACGCGTTCCCAGTATTCGCTGGAAAAATTAACGGTGTGTAATTCAATCCCTAATTGACTGGCAACCGCTCGGGCATCAGCAAGATCGATTGCGGCAGAACAATATTCCTCGTCATCGTCTTCTTCCCAGTTTTTCATGAACAGGGCCTCTACTCGATAGCCCTGCTGAAGCAACAACAGGCAGGCAACGGCAGAATCCACGCCACCGGAAAGGCCAACGATAACCTTCTCATTTGTATTTGGTTTCATGGCGAATTCAGGTAACAGCCCGTCTGCTGCATAACAAGAAAACTGCAGAACGCAATTAAACGACGTTCGTCAGCAGACTCAACGGATAATGCTTTCCAGCGATATGATCGTCGATACAGCGCAGCACCAGGCTGGTGCGCAGCTGATCCGGAGCTTTAGCGGCGAGTTCCTCGCGGGACATCCACAGGCAGCGGATAATTCCGTTATCCAGAGGCTGATTCGGTTCCTGCTGAGTAACTGTTCCATGAAAGGCAATACGCAGATAGCTCTCGCGTTTGGTCGGGTGATCCAGCTGGTAGATGCCAATAATGGACTCAGGCACAAAATGCCAGGCAGTCTCTTCCATGGCCTCCCGAATGACCGCTTCCTTGAGGGTTTCGCCTTCCTCCCAATGTCCTGCGGGCTGGTTGATCACGCGCCAGTCGCCTATCATTTCCTCAACCACGAGATAACGCCCGTCTTGCTCGGCAATAGCAGCCACAGTGATGTGGGGTGTCCAACGCATAAGATAATGTTACCAAATAACCGACGCATGAATCCCGGCATACTCAACAGATTGGCGGAATTGATCGATATCAATGCCTGGCGCGGGATTTAGCAGTGAAATACAGGCTATCTTAAAATGTAAATCTTTCATGCAGTTATGGCTTGAGTGCTGGTGGAATCTTTGTCAGATTATTACTCAATCTGTTGAACGTCTATGGGTTGGGTGACGAAGCGGAAGTCAGTAATCGCCGTACGCTAATACAGGAACTGGCGAGAAATTTGCTAACTATTCACTCATTATATGTCTAACTTCAGTAGATATCTGCAAGTTGACGAAGTCGACTTGAATTTCAGGCGTTAGTCACCACTATAGGGTATGTGTATCATGCTGATGAAGTATATAATTTGTACAACGTTTCAATCAGGATTGAAAGTCTGAGTTAGCTATGTCGAATGACAAAAAGATTCAGTTAAATGATGGTCTTGTAGTTGAAGAGGCAAAGCCAAAAACTCGTAAGCCACCACTCTATAAGGTCGTGCTCGTTAACGATGATTACACACCAATGGAGTTTGTCGTACACGTGCTGGAGAATTTTTTTCGAATGAGCCGTGAAAATGCCACACGCGTCATGTTGCATGTGCATACGCGTGGCAAGGGCATCTGCGGTGTGTTTGCTCGCGATATTGCTGAAACCAAGGTAGCGCATGTCAACGAATACTCCCGTGCTCATCAACATCCTTTGCTTTGCGCCATGGAGGAGGCTTGATATCACTCAGATTTATGCTTGACTATTACTACAGCCAGCTATACGCCAGGCAAACACTTCCATCATCTTTTTATAGGATAGCGTCATGCTAAACAAAGAACTTGAATTTACCTTGAACATGGCATTCAAGGCGGCTCGGGAAAAGCATCACGAGTTTATGACAGTAGAGCATTTGTTGCTGGCATTAACTGATAATCCTACTGCTGCGAATGTCTTGCGTGCCTGCGGCGCTGATGTTGAGCAGCTCAGCAAGCAACTAAGTGAGTACATAAACGAAAATACTCCGTTGCTACCTGAAAACGACAGCCGGGACACTCAGCCAACTCTCGGATTTCAGCGCGTGTTGCAGCGTGCGGTATTTTTCGTGCAGTCATCGGGCAAGAAAGAGGTCACTGGCGCCAACGTGCTGGTTGCGATTTTTGGTGAGCAGGAATCTCACGCGGTATACCTGCTGAATCAACACGATGTAGCGCGACTTGATATTGTGAATTATATCTCCCATGGGATTTCCAAAGTGTCGGATGAACAGGGCGAGGATATGGGTATTGAGGTTTCCCAGGAAGCCTCCGAGGAACCTGGTAACAAAAAACCCCTGGAAAACTTCGCCACCAACCTGAATGAACTTGCCTTGCAGGGACGTATCGATCCACTTATCGGCCGGGCTATGGAAGTGGAACGCACCATTCAGATCCTCTGTCGACGGCGCAAAAATAATCCACTGCTGGTAGGTGAGGCGGGTGTCGGCAAGACCGCCATCGCCGAGGGTCTGGCCAAAAAGATTGTCGAAGGTGAGATACCTGAGGTATTGAGTAAGTCCACAATCTATTCGCTGGATCTTGGCGCTCTGGTTGCCGGCACTAAATACCGTGGCGATTTTGAAAAACGCCTGAAGGCCGTGCTCTCGCAGCTGCGTTCCGAGCCTGGCGCCATACTTTTTATTGACGAAATACATACCATCATAGGTGCGGGTTCGGCGTCGGGCGGCGTTATGGATGCCTCCAATCTGATCAAACCGATGCTCGCATCAGGTGAGTTGAAGTGCATTGGTTCAACCACCTATCAGGAGTTTCGGGGTGTGTTTGAGAAAGACCATGCGCTGGCTCGCCGTTTTCAGAAGAGTGATATCGTCGAGCCCAGTGTCGATGAGACCTATCAAATCCTGCGTGGTCTCAAGGAACGCTTTGAAGCCCACCATGACATCAAGTATACGGACAAGGCCTTGCAGGCCGCTGCGGAACTGTCCTCCAAATACATCACTGACAGACGCTTGCCCGATAAGGCCATCGACGTCATTGATGAGGCGGGCGCCTATTGTCAGCTGCAGCCGGAAGCGACCCGCAAGAAAACCGTATCGATAAAGGATGTTGAGGCGATAGTCGCCAAGATTGCGCGAATCCCGCCCAAAAGCGTATCGGCATCGGACACGGATGTTCTCAAGAACCTGGAGCGCAATCTTAAGCTGGTGGTATTTGGCCAGGACGATGCCATTTCGACGTTGGCAACCGCCATCAAGATGTCTCGTTCCGGATTGGGTGAAGAAAACAAACCAATCGGTTCGTTCCTGTTTTCCGGGCCCACAGGAGTCGGCAAGACCGAAGTGACGCGGCAATTGGCAATGATTATGGGTATCGATCTGCTGCGTTTCGATATGTCGGAGTACATGGAGCGGCATACGGTATCAAGGTTGATTGGTGCTCCTCCCGGCTATGTCGGATTTGACCAGGGCGGTTTGTTGACGGATTCTGTGCTTAAGTCACCGCATGCGGTGCTGCTGCTTGATGAGGTCGAAAAGGCCCATCCCGATGTGTTTAATCTACTACTCCAGGTGATGGATCATGGCACCCTGACGGATACTAACGGCCGCAAGGTGGATTTTCGCAACATCATTCTGGTGATGACAACCAACGCCGGAGCGGAAGAAATGAGCCGATCCAGGGTCGGCTTTACTCATCAGGATCATTCTACGGATGGCATGGAGGCG
>JBGTHR010000382.1:0-2192 GCA_041746095.1 Gammaproteobacteria bacterium
CGCTCACCCTCTTTCGCTTCGCGTTTTTCCCAGCCGCTTTCAACGCCGATCATGAGCCCGATGGCCAACGCAATTATAAGATAATAAAAGACCTGTTGTTCCTCGCTCATATCTTAAAACGCCTCTCAAGAACTCTCAGGCGAATTGAATCGGTGTATGGTCGATGCAAAAGTGTAACAGTCGTAGCTGGTGTTGTATTTCCCAGTGACGTCGTTTGAACCGATAACAGAATTCATCGAGATATTTTTGTAGGTATTTTTCTGAGGCACCATGAAAAGTATTGAACAGAAAGTGTTTCAGATTAGCAATCGCAATATGCACCCAGTAATGGCAGTATATTCCAATCCATAAATGAGTCTGAAGAGAGTGAGAGAGAGTCGCTATTCAGCCGGTTTTCAGTGTCTGCTCATGAATGGTTTTAAAGAGTTTACGGCGCGCCCTTTGTAGCTGATCTGCCGCAGATTATCGCTTACCTTACTTGAATAATCTTAGAATAATGGGGGATTACCCACACAAGGATGGCCCACTAAGAAGTAGATGGGATGGTGAACCGGTATTTTCAGCGGTAAATGTTTTGGAAACTTATATGCATGGATTGAAAAACCTTTATAAGATTGACCAGCAAGACATTATGACTTTGGCAGATACCACTAGGATGGGATAGCAGCTAGACAGAATCTAAATGAAGAATCATTTAATGATTGTAATTGAAGAAGCACAGAGCTGAATTGTAGGTGCAGTGTGGGTGCAGGAATGTTTATATAGTTATTACAAAATACAAATGATTGATCAAAATTCATTAAACCTATGATTTATATGATGCGCCCGGAAGGATTCGAACCTCCTATCCCCAAGTTCGTAGTTAATCGGGAAACAAATGTAGTGACGAGTTGTCGTTATTAAAGTGATTTTGCAATTTAGCAGTACTGTTAGTAGTACTGACAAAATATATAGATCATTTTATGCAGGATATACAGCCACTTAAATAATTATTTCAGTTCCCGCCGCCACCATTTCATCCTTCCATCCAGACCAGCCTAGACTAGCTAAGTCTAGGCGTTTACACCACTGTTGTGGTCAGTCCTAAATCCAGGCTGACCAGGACAGCTGAGCACTTTTTCATATTTCCGCGGGTGCCTCGACACATGCTATAAAATGCCATATTCCATGACCCTGAAACCTACTATGGTGAGCTTTGTCACTAACAAACCCGGATCTTACCAGGGTGTTGATATCGAAGAGTGGCTGGCTAATCTGCCTGGAAATCGTTTACCGGAGCATCTTGATTTGATTAGACGCGCCTGTTGGTTCGCAGATCAGTCTCATCATGGCCAAATCCACGCTTCCGCTGAACCTTATATCAATCGTGCCCTGGCCGTGGCGCTGACACTCGCCGAACTGCAACTTGATCACGAAACCCTCGCTGCCGCCATTCTGCACGATGTTCTAGATGATGCCTCGGTCAGCCTGCATGATATCAATCAGCAGTTTGGCAAGGCTGTCGCTTTCCTGGTGGATGGTGTGACGAGAATGGAGCACATTCATGAGTTTCAGGTTTCGATCGAGCGGGGCCGCAAAGAGCGTGCCCACGCCGAGAGCCTGCGTAAGATGCTGCTTGCCATGGCGGAGGATGTGCGTGTGGTGCTCATCAAGCTGGCCTACCAGCTACATGCCATGCGCACCCTGGACTCACTGCCGGAATACGAGCAACAGCGGATTGCCGGCGAGACAATGGAGATCTATGCGCCACTCGCCAACCGGTTGGGAATCTGGCGGATTAAATGGGAACTGGAAGATCTGGCATTCAGTTATCTGCATCCTGATGCCTTTCGGCGTATCGCCTCCTCGCTGGCTGAACGACGCGTGGATCGTGAGCATTATATCGAGGACTTTGTTGCAACGCTGCAATCAGAACTAAACCGTGCTGACGTGGCAGCGGAGGTCAGTGGCCGCGCCAAGCATATTTACGGTATCTGGAAGAAAATGCAGAGCAAGAGCCAGGACTTTCACCAGATCTATGATGTGAGCGCGGTGCGGGTGCTGGTTGACACCGTGCCACAGTGCTATCAGGCGCTGGGAATTGTGCACACCAGATGGCAATACCTGTCCGGCGAATTTGATGATTACATCGCCACGCCCAAGAAAAATGATTATCGCTCCATCCACACCGCAGTGTTTGGTCCTGCGGGAAA
>JBGTHR010000383.1:0-3090 GCA_041746095.1 Gammaproteobacteria bacterium
CCGCAGCGATTTTTTTCGCGGCGAGCTGGAGCAGTTTCTGCTATTAAGCAAGGAGGAATCGCTGAATGTCGAAGATATCCGGGATGTGGTTGGCTCCTATGCGGGCGCGATGGGCAAGGGTCAGTTCATATCCAGCAGCTACCGTGCCTATGCAGTGGATTTTGACAAGGATGGAAGGCGTGATCTTTGGCACAGCAACGCGGATGCCATTGGCAGCGTCGCCAATTATTTTGCCGTACATGGCTGGGATTCTACTGGTGATACGGTTTACAAAGCACAAGTCCAGGGCGATAAATATCCATCATTATTGGACAAGGAGATGAAACCCGGCATTGATGCCAGTACGCTTGCGGATTTTGGCGTTACGCCTGTGGAGGGCAGTATTAAGGAACCGAAAGTGTCTTTCTTTAAGCTCGATCAACAGCAGGGTCCTGAGTACTGGCTTGGATTAAATAACTTTTATGTGATTACGCGCTACAATCGCAGTCCACTCTATGCGATGGCGGTGTATCAGTTAAGCCAGGAGATACGCAATGCTTATGAACGTCAGTCTGCGGAGTAATCACAGGAATTTTTTAATGTCGATTCAGCTATGGTTGCTTGTAATCACAACTGTGCTGATCAGTGCATGCAGTCATCTGTCCAGGCAGGAGCAGGATGCTGCGGGCGACATTCCTGATGAGTTGCCTGCTGATGCGGAACCAAGAGTTGAGACCAAAAGTCCATACGGCAACCCGAAGTCATATGTCGTATTCGGCAAACGTTATTATACTCTTGATAGCTCGCGTGATTTTGTAGAGACAGGCACTGCCTCATGGTACGGTAAGAAATTTCATGGCAGGCGAACGTCCAGTGGTGAGTCTTACGATATGTACGCCATGACCGCAGCGCATAAAAGCTTGCCGTTGCCATGCTACGTGCGTGTAACCAACCTCACAAATAAACGCTCAGTGGTGTTGCGTGTCAATGATCGGGGTCCGTTCAGTGAGGACCGTGTGATTGATCTGTCCTATGCGGCAGCACTTAAACTGGATATTGTGAATGAGGGCACTGCGCTGGTTGAGGTGAGGGCCATTGATCCTCTCACTGATCCTGTGCAGAGAGTCGTATCGAATGTCCCAATAGCCAGGCTTCCAGTGAACAAACCCACTGACACTGCGAAGGATATGAATCTATTTATTCAGGTGGGTGCATTTTCCAGCCGGGAAAATGCCGAGCGTCTTGGTTATCAATTGGAGTTGCATGATATTAAGAGCGTGAAGATTCATACGGGAAGTGGGCATACGCAAGAAGGTATTTACAGAGTGCGAATTGGCCCGTTACCTTCCATTCGAGATGCCGATCGCACTGCGCAATTGCTGGAAAGGATCGGCCTTGTGGACTACAGAGTAGTTTACGAACCATCACAAACCGGGCAAGGTGGTCAGGGTTTAACCTCATTTTAATTGTTCCTGGCCGATTATTGCTGCTGGAGCAATATCAGCAGCTCAAATTCGTTTCATAATCATTTAGTCTTCCAGGTGGAGATTTACCTCCCACCACATTGAACAGACAGCAAAGGTTATTAATAATTTATGCAAAAACTGATCGTCAACTTATTTGTATCTCTGCTATGCATGACTGGCGCGCTTGCTCCTGTCATCGCTGCAACCATACCAGTACCCGCCGCGCCAGAGCTGGAGGCAAAGAGTTACTTGCTGAAGGATTTTGATAGTGGCCAGGTGCTTGCCGAGAAGAACGCTGATGAACGTGTTGAGCCGGCCAGCATTACCAAATTGATGACCGCCTACGTGATATATAAATCATTGCGGGATTCCCAGATCAGCCTTGACGATCAGGTTTTGATCAGTGAGGAGGCCTGGCGGACGGGCGGCTCTAAAATGTTTATCGAGGTGAATACCCGCGTCAGGTTGGAGGATCTGCTTAAAGGGATGATTATTCAGTCGGGTAATGATTCGAGCATAGCCCTCGCCGAACATGTTGCCGGCAGTGAACAGACCTTCGCCTCGGTAATGAATACCGAGGCCGAGTCATTGGGTATGTCAGGAACACACTTTGTGAACTCAACTGGGTGGCCTCATCCAGACCATTATACGACGGCGCGTGATATAGCAACCCTTGGCGAAGCGATAATACGTGAGTTTCCAGAGGAATATAAACGCTACGCAGAGAAGGAATTTGTTTTTAACGGTATCACGCAATTCAATCGCAACAAGCTGCTATGGCGCGACGAGTCTGTCGATGGTCTGAAGACGGGTCATACAGAATCAGCGGGTTACTGTCTGATAGCATCGGCCAAACGCGAAAATATGCGGTTAACTTCCGTTATCATGGGTGCGAGCAGCGAGAATACCAGGGCGACGCAAAGTCAGGCATTGCTTAATTATGGATTTCGCTTTTTTGAGACACACAAACTTTATAGCGCAGGCCAATCGCTTGCCGAGCACCGAATATGGAAAGGTGAGCAAAAAAATATGCCGGTGGGTTTATCGCAGGACTTTTATGTCAGTATACCCAGAGGCCAGTATGATGCACTTAAGGCGAGTCTTGATGTTGAGGCCGAGATAGAGGCGCCTGTGCAGCAGGGTCAGGAGGTTGGTCAAGTCAAGGTTACGCTTCAGGATGAAACTATAAAACAGACATCCCTGGTGGCGTTAACTGAAATACCTGGAGGTGGTTTGATACGCTATGTTACAGATTCAATTTTACAATTGGTTCAACGCGCCTTCGACTAGGCGCGCATCAATCATTCGGAGAATCACGCCTATATTGTTGTTGAATAACTCGTCCTGATTTATGTCTGCATATCTTAATGGTAAGTTCTTGCCACTTGAATCGTGTACCGTCTCGGTTCTGGATCGCGGTTTTCTGTTTGGCGATGGCGTCTATGAACTGATCCCCTGTTATGGAGGAAAACCATTTCGCCTTGAGGAGCACCTGCAACGGCTAAAAAACAGTCTGTCTGCAGTCAGAATCGTCAATCCATACTCTGACGATCGCTGGTGCGGGATGTTTCAGGAACTGATCAGACGTTTAGACGAAGTTGATCAATCCTTAAGTACCGACCAGACACGGGGTTTTGATCGGATG